>JAYFRK010000401.1:0-6136 GCA_034925975.1 Clostridium sp. | reverse complement strand
AAATTAGTAGTTTCGTTTACATTGCTTGCAACACGAAATAATTTTTCTGCTGTATTATCAGCTATTAATCTTCCTTTATCTACAGCTTGTATACTTAATTTAATAAGTTTAGCTGTTTCTTTAGCAGCTTCTGCACTTTGGCCGGAAAGTTTTCTTACTTCATCTGCCACAACGGAAAAACCTCTTCCTGCTTCACCTGCTCTAGCTGCCTCTATTGCTGCATTTAAGGCAAGAAGATTTGTTTGTTCGGATATGCTTGATATAGTATCTGCCATAACTTTTATATTTTGTACCACTTCTGCTTTTTTAAGTGCTTTAACTATATTTTTTTCTTTTTCCATATAGATTTTATTTGTATTGTCAAAAGCAATATTACTATTATTTTTAACTTCTATTGCTCTATTTTTTATTGCATCTGATTTTTCACTTCCATCTAAAGATTGGGCTGAAAGTGCTTGTATACTGGAACTTACTTCCTCAGATGATGCTGAAACTTCTTCTGCTCCTGCACTTGCACTTTGAGAACCAGACACTATTTCTTCTGTTGCCTCATTTATATTTTCAAGCTTTGCTGCCATTTCTTCAGAGGTTGCTGACAATTCTTCACTTCCTGCACTTAAATCTTGTACTAAATTTGATACTTCTTTTATAAGCTGTCCTACAATATTTTGCGATTCATTAAGTGCAGCAGCAGTTTGTCCAAATTCATCCTTTCTTGTTATGTTTATTCCCTGAGAAAAGTCAGAACTTTTCATTCGCTCTGCAAATGCCTTTAGCAATTTTAGTGGATTAATTATATTTTTTAAAATAATAACTGACATTATAATTCCAACTAGCATAGATATAGCTATTATTAATATAAAGATAATTATCAAGCTTTTATACTCTGCGTCATTTTGTTGTTTAACCGTATCTGCATCTTTTACATTGTATTCTGATAAATCATTTAACTTTTTTTGATAATCATTAGATATGACTTCAATAGACTCCATTTTATCCATAGCTTCCTTTTGCTTTCCATCTAAAGCAAGCTTTATTACTTTATCTCTTTCTTCTCTATATTTTACTAACTCTTCTTCCAGTACTTTCATGGCATCTTTTTCAGTTTGATGAAGATTAGTATTTTTATATTTTTTAAAATTATCATCAGCAATTTTTTTTCTTTCTTCTATATCCTTTAACTTTACATCTTGCTTATCTTTTTCTCCTGCATGAAGTATTAAATAATAAATATCTCCCTCAATGGCTCTTGCCTGGTTTTTATTATCAATTAGATATCTTAATGGAAGTAAATTATTATCATACATAGAATTCATGCCATTATTAGCTCTATAAATGCCAACATATCCTACACCTGAGATAATTGCTATTAATATTAACATAGTTATTGATAATGTTAATATTTTTGTTCTTACCTTTAGATTTTTAAACATGTTTCATACCTTCTTTCATTAGTAATATTTCTATATCGTGAGATTTCATAGGTCTCCCACAAAAATAACCTTGAACAGCATCACATCCCATGTTTTTTAATATGTCTAGCTGATTTGTTAATTCAACCCCTTCAGCCACTATATCCATATTCATTTTATGTCCAAGTTCTACCATACCCTTAACTATATCTCTGTTACTTTCTTCCACATGGATATTATCAATAAAGCTTTTATCAATTTTCAGAGTACCTATTGGCAGATTTTTTAGATAACTCAGTGAAGAATACCCTGTCCCAAAATCATCTAAAGAAGTATCTATTCCCATGTTATTAAGTTCTTTTAAAATTTTTATTCCTTGCTTATAGGACTCCATCATTGCTGTTTCTGTTATCTCAACCTTTATATTATTAGAGTTATTACCTACTGCTTTCAGCATTTCTTTAATATTTTCTAAAAAATCTGGATACTTTAGTTCAACAGACGAAATGTTTATTGAAACTTTTATGTTATCATATCCTTTATTCTGCCACATCTTACTTTGCATAAAAGATTCCTTTATTACCCACTTACCTATATCAACTATAAGTCCTATCTCTTCTGCGAAAGGTATAAATTTCATAGGTGAAATAAATCCCCTTTTAGGATGATTCCATCTTATTAGTGCTTCTACCCCAATTATCTTCTTACTTTTCAGTGAAAATATAGGCTGATAATGCAGTTCAAATTCGTTATTTAGTATAGCCCTTCTTAAATCAATTTCTAAATTTATTTTCTCTTCAATACTATTTAACATATCTTCATGAAAGTAGGCATATGCCCTTTTGCCATTTTTTTTGACAAAATCCATTGCTATATCAGCTTTTTTAACTATATTTTCAAAACTTACTCCATCCTTAGGATATTGACTTATTCCTATACTAGTAGCTGATTCTATTATTTTATTATCTATCTCATAAGTTCTATTTGTGATATTTAGTATTCTATTTAATCTATTGTTTATATGTTCTGCTTCTATATAAGGCAATACAATGATAAATTCATCTCCACTCCATCTAAACATCTGCTCATATAGATTTAATTCACTCTTTATTTGCGATACAATCTCCACTATTAATTTATCTCCAATATCATATCCAAAAAGATAATTTATTTTTCTTAAATTATCTATATTCAAAAATAATAATGAAAAACATTTATTTTTCTCATTATACATATGTTGTTGAATTTTTATCTTTAAGTAATCCTTTTGTGGAATATCATAAAAAGTAAATTTAAATATACTTTTTTCATATATGTCCTTTAGGCAAGTAGAACACCTATCTTGATTGAAATTCTTAGTAAAATCAATATTCAATTTTCTCACCGCCCCTTGTCTTGTGTGTATTCCCTAGATTAATTTTGTCTATCTAATTTCAATACTTAAATTAACTTATCTCCTAAGTTATCAAGTGATTCTTAGACTCAAGTGGAGTTTGCTTATGATGAATACCTCTATCCATCTGAGCCTTAGAAGAACTTATCCAGCGGCGTGTCAGCCGTTATCTCCCACCTAAAGAGGATGGGAGTACTACGGATGGTAGCCGTCGGATAAACATTTTTCATAATGACTCAATTGCACTTATAATAGAATTTTACTAAAATACTAATTCCATGTATTATTAGTTATGACAAAAACACTTATAATTCAAAGTTATTTTACATAATTATACATCAACAATCAACAAAAATAACATTTTGTCCTATTTTATTCTCTGACAATTTCGACAATTACATCCTATTTCTTATCTTTCAAGTTTAATATATGGTTTTGTTGATATAAAATAATATATAAATTATTTTCAAAAGTTCGGTATTTATCTATAACGTTTGGAGGAATATATATGAAGACTAATAAATCATTTGGTGAATGCCTGTCTGAATTACTTAAAATTTTTAATATAAAAGGAAGCTCACTTTCTAGAGCAATAAATGTAGATTCATCACTTATATATAAGTGGTTAGGTAACAAGAGAGTACCATCTTACAATTCCCCATATATAAATCTTATAACAAGCTTTTTTGTTAATAACATAAATAATTCTTTTCAAAAAGAAATTATAATAGAGACTTTAAGAAAATGGTCTTCTAAGGAATTAGATACTATTAATGTGGAAGAAGAAATACGTAAACATCTTCTTGAATCACAAGGTTATTCTATTGAACTTTTATTAAATAAAAATAATAAAAGAAAATTTGAGGTTTTACCAAATACTAGAGATATGACTTATCCTAATGAAACTAGCAAACTTGATTTAATCAATAAAAATATAATTATAGAAGATTTTGATTCTAGAAAAAAATTATTTTGCGGTACTGATACAGTAAATATTATAAATGGCAACAAAGAAGTTCTATACTCTGCTCTAAATATTTTAGAAAGTATACCAAAACAGCCTTGCGATAATAATGATACAATACTTATTACATTTAACAGTAATATGGATCTTCTTCCAACATATAAAGAATTCAATATTAAGTGGAAAAACGCTCTTTATAACGTATTGAAGAATGGTTGGAAAGTAATTTATTTGGTAAATCTTAATGATAATGTAAAAAGAACTATTAAAATTATTGAAGATATGCAGCTTGCACTTTCTACTGGAAGATATTACATTTACTACTATAAAAGAAAATCTGACATATTTTCAGCTAACGAACTAATTATTGTACCTAAAATTTGTGCATTATATTGTTTTTCATCACACCTTAAAAATCAAATTGACAGCGCATTTTTTTTTAAATCAAAAAAGAGTATAGAAATTTTATCAGGGCATTTTTCTCAAATTTTTTCATCTGCTAAGCCTTTATTAAACTCATATCCTTCACAACAGTGTATAGAATTTCATTCAGTGTTTACTGAATCAGAAGAAAGGCTGGGAGATAGATATGTTTTTAAAGGTGATATTAGTACAATTACTTTTCCGCTGGATTTATATAAAAAGTATTTATCTTTAAGTGGAAAAACAAAAGGAGAGATTGCAAAACGTTTATCTTTACACAAACGTAGAATTAGTGCATTTAAATCTCAAATAAAATATTATAAATTCAAGGAAATTTGGTTTAAAGAATCTATAGAAAAATTAATAACTGAAAAACAATATTCCTTTGATCAGTATTATATTTTAGGAAATACTATTCCAAATAATGAAGATATTATATACCATCTTGAGAACGTAATAAATTTACTTAATGAAAATAAAAATTACGAAATTGCACTTGTAAATAAAAGTCACTATGAAAATTTATCAAAAATATACTGGATGGTAAAAGAAAATAGTAATGTATTTATAGAAGCTTTTAATACTAATATTGAAAATAAAACCGTTTCTTATAATTACAATTCTGAAATAAATCTATTAATTTCTGAGCCCGATGCAGTAAATGCATTTGTAGATTATTTTTTATTAATTTGGGATCATATAGATCCTATTGATAGAGATAAAAATCAAATAATAAAATGGCTTCAAAATAAGATAGATTCACTTAAAAATCTAAAGAGCAGCTTCCATTAGCTGCTCTAAATAATTACCTATATTGCTCCTCAAATAAACTTAGGAAAATTAATAGCTACCCCTCCTTTTTCCTCAACTTTCTAAACATATTTTTTGTAACTCCCCATAATATATTGCATAAATTATATATTGAAAGCAAAAATCAGGAGGTTGTTTTGTGATTATTCATGTTGTAAAGCCTGGAGAATTTCTTTGGCAAATTGCAACTTCTTATAATGTTCCAATCAGTGAAATAATATCTATTAATGAACTGCCAAATCCGAACCAATTGCTGATTGGCCAGGCACTACTTATACCTACAGAAGATGTTTTCTATATTGTAAAACCCGGAGATACCTTATGGATAATTGCTAAAAATTATGGTACTACTGTTGAGTCAATTATGGCAGTAAATCGAATTTCTAATCCTAATGTTATATATCCTGGTCTTACCCTTTATATTCCTGCACTACGTCATCGAATTCTCCCTGGAGAAACTTTGGTGCAGATTGCACAAATGTATGGAGTCTCTCTGCAAAATCTGCTTAAAGTAAATTATATTAAAAATCCAAACCTTGTATATCCAGGTACTATATTAGTTATTCCTCGCAAGCAAAGGCCTGACATTTTTGTAAATGCCTATACTATTAGCATGGGTGAAAGTGGAGTGCCTTCAATAATGCAGGATGGTGAACATCTAACTTATCTAACTCCATTTGCATATAAGATTCAATCTGATGGAAACCTTGAATCTATAGATGATACTCCATTAATTAGAGCTGCTTATTCTAAAAATGTAGTTCCTATTATGTCAATTACTAACTTTACTGCTAAAGAGACCGGCTCTAATATTGCACATGCCGTTTTATCAGATCCAGCAATACAGGAACGTTTGCTTGAAAATTCTATTAATATAATGAAAACCAAAGGTTATAGAGGATTAAATGTTGATTTTGAAAATGTATTCCCAGCTGACCGTGAACTTTATAATCAGTTTCTTCAACGTGCAGTAAATCGCCTACACCCACAAGGTTTCTTTGTTTCTAGTGCCTTAGCTCCAAAAACAAGTTCTACACAAAAAGGTCTATTGTATGAAGCCCATGATTATGAGGCTCATGGTAGAATTGTAGACTTTGTCATATTAATGACCTATGAATGGGGATATAGATTAGG
>JAYFRK010000004.1:0-1587 GCA_034925975.1 Clostridium sp. | reverse complement strand
AGTCGTGCACCTCGAAATATAGACGAAAATCCTCTTTCAGTTATGCCAGTTCTGAAATAGCTAACTGCATATAAAATTTCACCTAAGGCTCCTAATAAATAATGTATTTTTACCCTTCCATATGCATAGGTAATATAAAAGATAACCCCAACACCTATTAAAAAAAATATTTTTTCAATAAAGCCCTTTCTTGTTTTTATCACTAACTCTTTTAAAATCTTAAATTCTTTAAAGATAATGCTAGCAAATAAAACAGCTACAATCCAATTAATCATCTCCCGATCTTCCTCCTAATCTAGTATATATACTTAATTTTTTCTATTCCCATTTTTATCAAAATTCTTTTTTAATGCACTTTCAACAGGGAAAATAGATGCAATTAAAATAATGGTTTGTGCGGTCACTAATACCGTCTCAATAATTCCCCGAACATTATCATCAAACATAAATACTAGGCCACTAGCAATACTGGTGATAATTAACATTACAAGGCCTAATTTTATCCACAATCTTCCGCAATATTGATGTGCAAATTCCCAGGTTTCTTTGTTTTTCATTGACATTGAAGTTCTATAGCCATAAATTCCATTGATATTTTTAGGTCCGTGTTTTCTAAATTTTACTCCAAAAAATAACATAGTAACCGGAATCATAAAATTAAGAATAACTATAAATATTTTTAATCCCATATACTCCTCTCCTAAATCCGTATTTTTATTTATGTGATAATTATAACATTGTTTCCAATACAATATATAAATAATTCATTTACTTAATTTAAAACACTAAAAATTAAAGGTGTGTAATTCTCAGCTGAATTACACACCTTCCATTTTTAGCGCCTTATTTTACAGTTACTAAGGCAACTCTGTTTAAGTTCTAAATATTACATCCTCTCTGCTGAACATATATCTTGCAAAAGATATACAAACTACAATATAAACTAGTATCCAGCCGAAAGTTATTAGTATATGACTAGTGTTAAATATTCCTGCTAAAAACTCTTTAATTAGACATAAAGAATTTGCTATTGGTATATGAAAATATATCATATCTATATTTTTAGCATCCTGCATATAAGTTATATAAACTGGAATCAAAGCTATTATATTTAAAGGTGCAAGATATGTTTGAGCTTCTTTAAAGGATCTTGCATATATGCTTATAGCAAGTTCTAAAGCTCCAAAAGTTAAAGTTATTAGTATTACCATGAAGAAAATTAATACTATTCCCTTAGTTCCTATGCTTGTAAGCATACTTGAACTCATCTCCATGCCCATAGCGCTTTCACCACTTTGAGAGAACGCAATTACCATACCTATCATAGAAGCTAAAGTAGTTAATAATCCAATCAGGGATATAGCTCCAAACTTACCCCATAGCAGAGACATTCTTCCTGCTTGTGTAGTTAAAAGTGGTTCTAGTGTTCCTCTTTCCTTTTCTCCTGCTCCAAGGTCAACAGCTGGCCCCATAGGTCCTGTTATACTGTAGATTACAAGGAAAAGCGGCAATATCATTGAGAGCATCATCTTTCCAAAGCTCTCTTCTTCTTTTTCTGTAGTCTTATAACTTATTTGTATAGGATTT
>JAYFRK010000015.1:0-10866 GCA_034925975.1 Clostridium sp. | reverse complement strand
CAATATTAATCCTTGTCTCAATTCCTTGTATGTCTACATTCGCAAAAGGTAAATCAATAGAGGTGACTCTTCCAGCAACAGCAAGGCACATTATTAACTAACACTCCTTTTTTAAGATTTCATCAGCTACAGCAATTTGTCCAAAAGAAATTCCACTATCATTAGTAGGTACAATCTTATTAAAAAACACTTCAAACCCTCTAGCCGCCAACTCTTTTAAAAGCCTTGTAATTAAATATTCATTTTCAAAAACGCCTCCACTAATCACAACTTTATTAAGGTTATATTTTCCTTTCAGTATAAACGCCATATGGACAGTTATTTTTACTACAGTATTATGAAATTTAGTGCTTATCACAGAGCTTGGAATACCTTTTTCAATGTCTCTTAATATTCCTTCTATTATTTTTATATAATTAACAATAAAAATTTTTTCTTCATTAATTGAGTATTTATAACTATCAAATATATTGCTATCTGCTATAGCTTCTAACTCTATTGCTCCTTGGCCTTCATAGCTTATACTTTCTCTTATCCCTAAAATAGCTGCCACACCATCAAATAATCTTCCTACACTAGAAGTTTTATAACAATTTATATTCCGTTCTAATGCTTTGCATATTATTTCTACATCTTGTTTATATAAATTCTTAATTAAGTTTATGCCTTTTGCTCTTAATTCTAGATTCTCTATTGAATTTATATAACTTACTGCCACCTTCCAAATATCTCTTTGTGCAGAATCTCCTCCTTGAATAGTTGTATATCTAAAGCTTCCTGCTCTTTTAAAATCTTTTCTATTTCCTATTAGGAATTCTCCACCCCAAATATTATTGTCCATTCCTAATCCCATGCCGTCATATATAATACCTATAACATCTTCATTTATATTGTTCTCCATCATACAGCTTGCCATATGTGAATGATGATGCTGGACTTTAATTTTTGTACCTTTTTTTCTTTTGACATATAGATTGCACATATATAGTGGATGCATATCATAGCTAAAAACTTCAGGTTTAAACCTAAATATTGTAGTTAAGTTTTTAATAGATTTTTTAAATTCATTAAATGAATTTAAATCCTTCAAATCTCCTAAATACTGACTTACATACACAATTCCATCTACAGAAAATGCAAATGTGTTTTTCATTTCAGAGCCACAGGAAAAAATCTTATTTTTTATATCTTCATTAAAAAATAGGGGTGTATATCCTCTTCCCAATCTACTAACTACTTCCTGTCCATTTATTACCCTTACTACAGAATCATCAATAGGAGTATATATTTCTCTATTATTTAACAGAAAATAATCCACTACTCCTTTCAGCTTTTCTATGGTGCTGTCATTTTTATATTCTATAGGGCATCCACTTATATTCCCACTTGTCATAACAACAATTTCCAGTCCTTCATTAAATAGCAAATACTGTAGCGGGGTATAGGGCAGCATAACTCCATATTTTTTTACTTTAGGAGCTATATTTTGTGGAAGCAGCTCATTATATTTTTTATTTAGAAGAACAATAGGCCTCTTATTAGACATTAATATTTCTTCTTCCTTTTGGCTCATAGAACAAATTTTTTTAACTATCTCTGTGTTCTTTGCCATTATAGCCAATGGCTTATGTGGTCTCTTTTTTCTTATTCTAATCTGCTCTACTGCTTCACTGTTGTTACCATCACATACTATATGAAATCCACCAATACCCTTAATGGCAAATATTTTCCCCATCTTTAACAGTTTCGCAGTTTCCTTTATTTCATCGTTACATTCTATTACTCCGCCATTATTATCAATAAGTATAAGCTTAGGTCCACACTTTTCACAGCAATTTGGTTGTGCATGGAACCTTCTTGTTTCTGGGCTTACATACTCTTCATAGCAGCTACTACACATTTGAAAGTGTTTCATAGTTGTGTTAGATCTATCATAAGGCAAAGCTTCTATTATAGAATATCTTGGGCCACAATCAGTACAATTAGTAAAAGCATATCTATACCTTTTAGAATTTATGTTAAATACATCTTCTATACATTTATTACAAGTAGCTATATCAGGAATAATAAATTTCAATTTCGATTCCTCAGATATACTCTCTTTTATTGTAAAGCCCTTGTATTCTTTATAGTCCTTTTCCTCTATTTCAACCTTTTGTATCTTAGCAAGCTTAGGTGGTCTCTTTATAACTTTTATTAAAAAATCATTTACTTTTTCTCTTTTGCCCTCTATATCTATAACCACAGATGAGTCAATATTGTTCACCCAACCATTTAGCTTTAGCTGTTTTGCCACTTTATATATATAAGGTCTGTATCCTATCCCCTGAACTACTCCATATATTCGCACATAATATCTTTTATACTCTTCACTCATTTTTGATGGTTACTTCGCTCCCTCTATTATTTTTATTTCTGCTATTTGGTCTGGTAGATTATCAAATACGACCTTTGCTCTAGTTTTATGGTCTACTAGTCCTTTATTCATATCTACTAGATGATCAATTAGATTTTTTTCGTTTATAGGACTCCCATATCCCACAGCTATCTCTATTGTTGTTATCTTTTTTATGCCATTATCTTTACATATACCATTAAGACTAGCGGAAATGTTTTGCATTAAAAGTGAATCATGCATAGTTTATACCCCCTGCGATATTATAAAATCATAAACTTTATTTTTTATTTCCTTGAAATTGTCTTTTAATTCATGGCTAAGCTCTAATCCAAAATCTATATCTAAAACTTCAATACCTATTACATATCCAGAAACTTTTTTCACAGAATAACTATTTAGCAGCTTTACTAAACTTAATTGATGTTGGGAGTAACTTTTCTCAAAATTATCTAAGCCACTATTGATCTTCATTATTGTTAACTCCCCTGGTTTTAAGCCGTAAGTTGCAGCATCCACTATAAATAAAAAATCCCCATCCTCTATATAACTTAAACAGTAATCTACATCAGTTTCCCCTACTATTACTTCAATTTGTTGTTTTCCTAGATCCTCTTTTAAACTCTCTACAATAAGAACACCAACGCCATCATCTCTCATTATCCTATTTCCAATCCCTATAACTTTAACTTTCATATGTCTACACAATCCTTATATTTACTGTTGAAACATTGTTACTTAGTACGTGAGTAGCACAAGATACACATGGATCAAAAGACCTAACAATTCTCCCAATTTCCACTGGGTTTTTAGGATTATTTATATAGGTACCTATAAGAGCCTTTTCTACAGGCCCCCTTACCCCTTTTGAGTCCTTCGATGAGAGATTCCATGTACTTGGAGTTATTATTGTATAGTTTTTTATAGAACCCTTCTCTATGTTTATCCAGTGTCCTAAAGCTCCTCTAGTGGTATCATTTAAACCTTGCCCCATAGCATTTTCAGGAAGCTTATAATCTTTTTTTGTTACAGGTTCTAGAGTTAATTCATCTAAAAGTTCTATAATAATTTCTGATATTAGTTCTGCTTCTAAAACTCTAGCTATATACCTATTCATAGTTGAAATACCTTCTCTATATCGTCCACTTATATACATTCTAGCTAAAGGTCCTACTTCCATAGGATTCCCATTGTATCTAGGTGCCTTTATCCAGCTATAGGCTGTAGATTTCTTTAAATCAGTCTCCCACTCTTCATCCTCTTTAGGACTTAGGGTTTCATTATTTGCTCTATACCAGGCTGAATATATATTTTCATATATATTTGAAGGATTAAAACTTTCCTGTCCTCCACCTATTATCACTCCAGGGCTAACATATCTTGTTCCTGTCTCATAACTATCATATAGTCCATAACTCATGAGATTCTCATATCCAGAGCCATTATTAAAATATTCCTTGTAGTATTCAGCAATTATATAAATGTCTTCAATCATTCTACTTCTAATAAATTCTCTTATATCAGTAATTAATGATCTCACTTGCTGTATTTTTTGAGCAGTTATTTGTACAGTTACACCTCCTACAAACATTCCATGATTATGAGGTGCTTTTCCACCAAGTACAGCCAGTGCTTCATGTGCTTTTTTACTATAATTTAGTGATATGAAATAATCCTCTCTGAGCCGTACACTTTGTTTTTCGGGTATTCTAAAATCATTATGTTGAATGGAATACAACGGATTAATATCAAATCCATTAACGAAATCTGGTATTGTATATTGAAAGAAGTGCCTTAAATGATTTTGTAGAAATTCACAACCGTGGAGAATATCTTGAAGTAAAAGTTCATTCTTATTTGGCTTTATATTATACGCTGCTTCAAGAGCTTTTACAGAAACTAAAGAATGGGCCGTAGAACATATTCCACATATTCTTTCTGTAAAATACATAGCATCAAGTGGAGATCTCCCCTTTAACATCTTTTCAAACCCTCTAAAAAGAAGCCCTGAACTTTCGGCATCAATAATTTTATTATTTTCAATATAAGCAGTAATCTCTAAAAAGCCGCTTATTCTAGTTATAGGATTTATAACTATCTTTTCAGCCATAAAATCACCTTCTAACTATATATTTATGAAAGGTTCCATGCCATCTGGAAATCCTTTTTGTGCACACCCTATGCAAGGAGTATTATCTCCTATAGGCCAATTAACTCTTTCATTCCATCTTCTTGTAGGACAATCTGTTCTTGTAACCGGCCCACGGCAACCTATTTTAAACATACACTCTTTGTCTCCTACAGAATTAGCGAATATTTTATTATCGAAAAATGACCTTCTAGTACAAAAGTCATGTATGGTTGCTCCATAAAATACTATTGGTCTATTATCTGTATCTAGCTCCGGTTTCCCAAATAGCATTAAATGGGCTATAGTTCCCATCACCCAATCTGGATGACAAGGACAACCTGGTGTGTTTATAACCTCTCTTGTAAGAAAATTTCCTACACTAATGCATCCACTGGGATTAGGGCGTGCAGCGGATATTCCTCCAAATGAAGCACAGGTTCCAACAGCAAGTACATACTTTGCCTTTTCTCCTGCTAATTTTACCGCTTCCATTCCTGTAATACTTTTTCCTTTATACTTAGCAATTATATTGTAAAGCCCCTCATCTTTAATAGATACTGCACCATCAATTGCTAAAATAAATTCTGTATCTAAAGTATTTAAAAATTCTTCATAGGCTCTTTCTCCTTCTTTTGCCATCAAGCTATTATTATATTTCAGGTTTACCATCTGTCTTAAAAAATACCCTACACTAGGTGCATCTCCATCTAGCAAAGAAATTATATTTCCAGAACATCCGCAAACTTCAAGCCATATTAAATTCATCTTTCTTTTGTTTCCACTTTTAATCTCTGTAGTAACTGTATCTATTAGACTTCTTGCAGTTAAAGATTTTGACTTTAATAAAGGACATTCTTTTTCACTCACTAACTTTCCTCCTTACTTTTGAAGCACTCCTACTCTTTTTAACTTATCTAAAATTGTTTGTACATTATGGCAAGACTTAAATTCATTACTTAAGTCTTTTCCAGCGGTAAGTCCAAAATGCGTTCCTGCTGCCCATGCTGCCTCAAAGGTTATATCGTATACTATTCCATTTACTGCTATATAAGCCGGCATTCCATTTTTACCTGTGTACTTTGAAAGCTCTTCCAATGTAAAAACTTTCTCCTCGGATTTGTCTTGCCTCATTACAGTATCCCATCGCTCCATATTTCTTATAAACTCTTCTAGAATGCATTTTCTATACATTTCCTTACCAATTAAACTATCCCAATAGCTTTTCTCCTTCATATGTCTGCAATTAAGTCCAATTTGTTGAAGGCTAACAATATTACGTTCCATATCCTTTACTAGTTTTCTATAACCTCTTGAATCCATATCCCCACCCCTTATTCTATATATCAATGGTTTATTCTACTAATAGTTACTTTAAATAATATGCTATATACCCTGCTCGTATAACTTACATAAATGTAAACTTTCATTGGATAACCCTTGAAATAAAAATAGGCTATTTGAAAAGAATTCTTTTCAAATAGCCTATTTTTATTTAACTTATATTCTATTGTTTAGTCTATTGATAATACTAACTCTCTTAGTATTTTACATGCAACAGCATTAGAAACTCCACTTGGGTCATAGTGTGGAGACAATTCTACTAAATCAGCACCTACAACATTTAAACCTTTCATATCTTGTAATGCTTCCATCATTTCATTGAAGGTAATCCCACCTGCTTCTGGTGTACCTGTTCCTGGGAATATAGATGGATCTAATACATCTAAGTCGATTGTTATATAAACAGGTTTATCACCTATTTCTTTAACTGCTTCTTTAAGACCATTTGTGTTGAACTTTGTTAACTTCACGTGTTTTTCAGCCCATCTAAATTCGTCTCCGTCTCCAGATCTTATTCCAAAATGATACATCTTTCCATCTCCTACAAAGTCCCATATTCTTCTTAGAACAGTAGCATGAGATAATCTTTCACCTTTAAATTCATCCCTAAGATCTGTATGAGCATCGAAGTGTATTATATGTAAGTCTTTATACTTTTCAAATACTGCTTCCACTGCTGGATAGGTAACTAAATGCTCTCCACCTATCATAAGTGGAATCTTATCGTCTTGTACTATGCTTTGTGTAAACTCTTTTATTGACTTTAGTACCTTTTCTGTATTTCCAAAAGGAAATTGTAAATCTCCGGCATCAAATATATTTACATCTACTAAATCTCTATCAAAATATGGACTATATGTTTCAAGACCATATGATTCACTTCTCATTACATCTGGAGCAAATCTAGTACCTGGTCTAAAAGATGTAGTACCATCAAATGGTGCTCCAAAAACAACTATTTTTGATTCATCATAATCATTATCAAATCCTAAAAATGTTGATACGTTTTTATTTCTCTGCATCTTCTAACATCTCCTTAACGTAATTTGGAAGAGCAAAAGCTCCTACATGTAGTTCAGTATTATAGTATCTGGTTTTTAATCCTAAACTATTCCATCTTTCTGCATCTAAATCTTTTATAGGGTCTAATGCCTTCGATGCAAAGCCAAATAGCCAGTGTCCTGAAGGATATGTTGGTATGTGATATTGATATGCTTTTGCTATAGGGAAGATTTTTTTAATTTTACTATGAGCTCTCTTCATTTCCCTTGCATTATGAGCATAATAAGGACTTTCATTTTGATTAACTAATATTCCTTTTTCAGTAAGTGCATTGTAGCAATTTGTGTAGAATTCAGTTGTAAAAAGCCCTTCTCCTGGTCCTATTGGATCAGTTGAATCAACAATAATTAAGTCATACATATTATTTTTTCCCTCTACAAACTTAATTCCATCTTCAAAATATAAGTTTACTCTTGGATCATCTAATTTAGAAGCTGTAAAAGGTAAAAATTCCTTTGAAGCTGTAACAACTAACTCATCAATTTCAACCATATCTATTTTTTCTATAGTACTATATCTTGTTAACTCTCTAACTGTACCTCCGTCACCTGCTCCTATAACTAATACTTTCTTTATGTCAGGATTTGTTGCCATGGCAACATGGGTTATCATGTCATGATATATGAACTCATCTTTTTCTGTCAACATTACTAATCCATCTATTGTTAGCAATCTTCCGAACTCTTCTGTTTCAAAAATATCAATTTGTTGAAATGGGCTCTTTCCTGAATAAATTTGCTTTTCAACTTTAATTGAAAATTTAGCATTTTCAGTATGCATCTCTGTATACCATAATTCCATATTGCAGACCTCCTCAGCATTTAAAAATCAATCCATGGGTATGTGTATTAGCTATTAAGTTATGTATTATTTAATTTATTATAAGCTTTAATCTTACCTACAACAAATATACTATTTTTTTCATAATTGTCAATACGTTTTTATAACTTTTGCTTATAATACCAATACCCAAATCATATAACAATAAAAGGATAAAGCGGGAAGTAAATCAAATTCCAACTTTATCCTAACATATAATTAAAATTTATCTACTACTTACCTATATTCCTAAAACCTTAATATACTTTACATTAGGGTCCTCTGTATCTGTTATTAAACTGTGTTGATTTTTTATATATTTTATATAATTTATCATTTCACAGCTTATTCTTTCTCCTGGAGTAACTATTGGTATTCCTGGTGGGTAGGCCATAATAGATTCTCCACTTATTTCTCCTTCTGCATCCTCTAATCTAATAAACTTCTTACTAGCATAAAATGCATCTCTTGGAGAAACTATAACTTCTGGATTTTCTAAAGTTACTTTTCCAAACTTCATCTCACTGCTTTTATACTTTTGGCTCATATCTCTTAAAGCATCTATAAGCATCTTTAATGATGTTTCATCATCACCTACGCTTACAACGGCTAATATATTAAATACGTCTCCAAGTTCTACTTGTATATTATATTCATCCCTTAGTATATCATAAGCCTTAAATCCAGTGATACCTAGACCAGCTACATTAATACCTAATTTAGTTTCATCAAAATCGCAAACTCCTGGTTCTCCAACTAGCTCCTTGCCAAAAGCATATAGTCCATTAATCTTATTAATTTCTTCTCTTGCCCATCTTGTCAATCCTAAAATTTTAGAAAAGACTTCTTTTCCTCGTACAACTAGCATTTTTCTTGCTACATCTAAGCTTGACATTAATAAATAAGATGCACTGGTAGTTTGGGCTAAATTTAATATAGTTTTAACGTGATTTTTATCAATAAATCCTTCATTCAATAATAAAACTGAACTTTGTGTTAAAGAACCACCTGTTTTATGTAAGCTTACTGCAGCCATATCCGCCCCAAGTTCCATTGCTCCTGGCGGAAGTTCATCATGAAATCCAAAATGAGCTCCATGAGCTTCATCAACTACAACTGCCAGTCCATGTTTATGTGCTATCTTTATTATTGCTTTAATATCTGAAATAGCACCATAATATGTAGGATTAATTAAAAAAACTGCTTTCACATCAGGATTTTTTGCTATAGCTCTTTCAACACTTTCTACTGATACCCCCATTGCTATACCTAATCTATCATTGGTTTCTGGTTGCACATATACAGGTATAGCTCCACTTAGTATAAGTCCATTAATTGCAGATTTGTGAGCATTTCTTGGCATTATTATTTTTTCTCCTGGATTGCATACACTCATAATCATAGCTTGAACACCAGCTGATGTTCCATTAACTAGAAAAAATGCATGATCTGAGTAATAAGCATCTGCCATTAGCTCCTCAGCCTCTTTTATAACACTTATAGGACTACTGATATTATCTAATGATTTCATAGAATTTACATCTATCTCTAATACTTTATTCCCGACAAATTCCGCAAATTCTGGGATTCCTTTTCCATGCTTATGCCCAGGAACATCAAAGGGAATAACCTGTCTTTTATCATATTCTTTCAATGCATCAAATAATGGAGTTTTATTTTGATTGTATATCATCTCTAACCACCTTTTTTCTGCAAAATTAGCACCTTTAAAACTACAACAAACATATGTTATACCATGGGTATAGCAATGTCAATATAATATTTTTTAAGCATTTTTACTGCATTTTACAAATTTAAAGAGTATTAACACTTCAAAAAGTGTTAATACTCTTATAGTTTCCATTTAGCCTATTTTTACTCTAATCTATTGTCATTAGATAACATACAATTTATCTTGTCTACGGATAAAGGTTTGCTAAAATAATATCCCTGCATTTCATCACAATTTCTCTCTTTAAGAAATTTCAAATGCTCTATTGTCTCTACTCCCTCAGCTATAACTTTTAAATTTAAACTTTTAGCTAATTCTATAATTATGTTAGCAATAGAGCCATTATCAATATCTGGTATTCCCATTATAAATGATCGATCTATCTTTAATCTATCTATAGGGAATTGTCTTAGATAATTTAATGAAGAATATCCTGTTCCAAAATCATCTATAGCAATATTAACTCCTATCTCCTTTAGCTCCGATAACACTTCTATAGCTTGTTCAACATTTTCCATTAAGATACCTTCTGTTATCTCTATTTCTAAAAATTTTGGCGAAATTTTTGTAGTTTCTAATATTTCTTTTATCTTCTTTGCTAGATCCTTTTTCTTAAACTGTATTGCGGAGAGGTTTACAGCTACCAGCAAATTATCATATCCTTTGTTATGCCATCTTTTATTCTGTTCACATGCTTCCTTTAATACCCATTCACTCATAGGGACAATCATCCCAGTCTTTTCTGCTAGTGAAATAAACTTATCTGGATATAGAAGCCCTAAGGTAGGATGATTCCACCTAATTAACGCTTCCATTCCAGTAATATTTCCAGTAGCTAAATTTACTTGTGGTTGATAATGAAGAATAAATTCTTCTTTATCTATTGCATGTCTAAGTGAAGTTATCATCTCTAATGTTTCATACGCATCTTCATTCATCTTCTTTGAATACAGCTGGTAATTATTCTTTCCATTCTTCTTTACATGATTTTGAGCTGATGTTGCATTCATAATTAGTACTTCTGCCTGAGAACCATCAACAGGATATATACTTATTCCTATACTTGCTGTAACGAATATCTCTTTTCCTTGAATTATAAAAGGTTTTGAAAATATACCTAATATTCTATTAGCCATATCTGTAATCTGATGAATTTTTGTTATATTATCTAAAATAATAGCAAATTCATCTCCCGTTATTCTTGCTAAATCATCATTATTTTTTATATATTCTCTTAATCTCTCAGATAATTGGAATAACAAAGTATCACCTGATAAATGCCCCATTGCTTCATTTATAAACTTGAAATCATCTAGTCCTAAGGTCATAACTCCTATAATCTTATTCTTACTTTTGCCCTCATTTATTATCCTATCTAGTTTTTCA
>JAYFRK010000099.1:0-3421 GCA_034925975.1 Clostridium sp. | reverse complement strand
TTCAGTTGAATATTTCTTCATAAAAAAGCACCTCCAAATGTTAGTTTATTATGTCTAACATTTGGGGTGCACTTCATCCTATGCAGCGTCCTGCTGCAGGCCTGGCTCCCACCCGTCCTAGGTGGGAATTACGGTAATTTTCAAATTCACAAACTAAGAACTTCTAGAACTTGCTCAAAATTCTCTTAATGAATTATATGCCTTCTTACTTTTAGTACCTTAAAATAAATAGGTAAATCAAGGCCGCTATTACTTACACAAAACATATATTAATAACTTTAATAGTAATGACTATTTAGGCTATAGTTAATTTAATAACTAGTGTAAGAATCATAATCAATTGGCTTACTAAAAAAGCGCAAAGCGCTTAACCCGATAGGGTGCCAGGGTTTTAGGCGAAGCCTGTTGAAGTTATACTAGTATCTTCTGATTGCAATTAATTAAGGTATATAAAATTATTAGCCAGTATGTATAACTATTAAGCAAACAGTTAGCATTAATCAAGATATTGGTTTAGAGATAGCAGATTAAAAGAACTTGCTAGTCATTGGATAAAAGGTAGGTTATTATTTTATAGGATGCTTTGTTTATAAATTGTTTCGAAAAATGTCAGCATGATATCGCATTTATTTATAATAATCCCTCAAATTGTACTTAATAATACTTACTTAAGTAACTTGTGGCTACGCCATGCAAAATTATCATTTTGATTTTTGAAGCCCTTTTAGTGTTTATTATAGTAATTACTAGTTGCAACTAATTAAGGCATGTAAGATTACTGGCTAGCATATATGTATCAATTGAAGAAACTTTGAAGGAATAGCTAGTAGTACTTAAGGCTGCTGTTTTAAAAATTCGTAATTGTGCTCAAGGACGAGCACAGCCCGCTCCCCCACAGGACGGGGGATGGAGCGGGGTAGAATTTTTAAATAAAGCAGCCTTTAGTACTACTTTATGAGCTGAAGGTTTCTCAATGATACATATATGCGTTAGCCAAGTAATCTTACATGCCGCTATTTTGTAGCAGTTTACTTATATTATTTTAAAGGCATTAAATAAACTATTTTCCTAAGGTTTCCTAGTTTACCTAGAATCTTATATAGATACACCCTAAAACTTTTGTTAGAATAACACATGAAGCGAAAAAGAACTAAGCCGAATCTCCAAATGGAGTACGGGGGATTTATTTTTAGGGGTGAATCTGTATTTTTCAGTAGGGTGACCTCAACCCGAACCCGTCAACTAACCTCGGAGGCAAATGGGAGGTAAAAAATGATAAATAAAAAATTAGGAACGTTTTTAGCTACTATGTCAATGTCACTTTTATTAGCTTTTCCAGCATCAGCTGCTACTTATAAAGTAGTACCTAAGGATAATCTTTATAGATTAGGCATACTTTTTAATACATCAGTTGATACACTAAAAGCTAATAATAAATTATCTGGAGATACTATATATGTTGGACAAACTCTACAGGTTCCAGGTAGCACTTACACAGTGAAAAAAGGCGACACACTTTATTTAATAGCTAAAAAGTACGGTATTTCTCTTGATTCATTAAGAAAAGCTAATAACAAATGGGATAATTTAATTTATCCTGATCAAACTCTTACTATTCCAGGTGGTTCTGCATCATCAACTCAGCCTTCTGGAAACAATGTACAAGCTCCTGCATCATCAGCTCAACCTTCTGGAAGCAATGCACAAGCTTCTGCATCAAAGAGTGTAATTCCTTACAGTTCTAGCGATTTAGATCTTCTTGCAAGATTAGTAAGAGCAGAAGCGGAAGATCAGCCTTACAGTGCTAAAGTTAGTGTTGCTGCAGTAGTTATAAATAGGGTTCAAAGTAATGAATTCCCTAATACACTAAAAGACGTTATATATCAAAGAATTAGTGGTTATTATCAATTCTCTCCAGTTTTAAATGGAGCGATAAATAAACCAGCATCAGAAGAAGATAGAAAAGCTGCTTTAGAAGCACTTTATGGAAAAGATCCTACAAACGGAGCATTATTCTATTTTGATACAAGCGCAACTAATAAATGGCTTTGGTCAAAACCAGTTGCAGCTAAAATAGACAAAATGGTATTTGCTTACTAATAAATATAGCAGCCTTGAGAACTAAGAAATAAGGTGCTAAAAATCGAAGGTATATAATTCAACAGAGAATCTTCGCTGCGTTAAGAAGTTCTAAGTTTGTGCCTTTAAAAATTGTCTACCCAGTCCTATGCAGCGTCCTGCTGCAGGACTGGCTCCCACCCGTCCTGGGTGGGAATTACGACAATTTTAAAATTCACAAACTAAGAACTTCTAGAACTTGCTCAAAATTCTCTTAATGAATTATATGCCTTCTTGCTTTTAGTACCTTAAATTGTTTAAACTAAGTGTGACATCTTTCTTATAAATTATTAAGTTAAGAGTTAATAGTTAAGGACAACTTTTCTCCATTAGCATTACGAAAAGTTTTTAATTATAGAAGAACAGATGTTTAGCTTTTCTAAAGGAATTACCTATAGGGCAATTATATTTAACAAATTAAATATAATTAAAATTTTTCGTAGCAAGGCGGAGAAAAATATCCATCACTATTCACCTTTAACTATTAGTTATTCACTAAAAAGTTGATTCGCAACTTACATATATTTGAAACTGTAGGATTACTATATAATGAACTTAATAAAAATCCTTTAAATATTCTCCATATCCTTCTTCTTCTAATTTGTCCTTTGAAATAAATTTTAGTGCTGCACTGTTTATACAGTATCTTAATCCGCCCTCGTCCTTTGGTCCATCTGGAAATACATGACCTAAATGAGAATCCCCATGCTTACTTCTAACTTCAGTTCTTATCATGCCATGGCTCAAATCTAGCTTTTCATGTAAATGCTCTTTTTCTAGAGGTTTTGTAAAACTAGGCCATCCGCATCCTGAGTTAAATTTATCTAGTGAACTAAATAGCGGTTCTCCTGAAACTATATCTACATATATCCCTTCTTCTTTATGTTCCCAGAACTCATTTTCAAAAGGTCTTTCTGTTGCATTTTCTTGAGTTACGCTGTATTGAATAGAATTTAACCTATTCTTTAGCTCATCTTTATTAAACTTTGAATAATGCTTTTTATTCATGTACATACTCCTTTCCATATCTAGTGTACCTATTTATCCAACTCTTAAAACAACTAAATTTTATTAAGTTCAAGATAAACACCACCACCATATAGAATTAGTGTATTATTGTCCTTTATAAAAAAAATACATCCATTTCCTTTTGCATCGGCAGCATCAATTTCTGTTATAGTATTTATAGACATAGTTATAGCAAACACAACAATAATTAAGGTCATGCCGCTAATTAACATTTTTTTTCTCATTGTTTTTTCTCCTTTCTTTTATTAGAAAAACAAATGAAACAAATAGTAAA
>JAYFRK010000314.1:0-3404 GCA_034925975.1 Clostridium sp. | reverse complement strand
TAGAAAAAGAAAATGCAGGATATATTGTTAGTTCTATCGGAAAAGAAGCTGGCACTCTTCCCTATACTTGTTTCTTTGCTACTAAGTCTTATATGGATAAAAATCCAGAAGTTATTCAGAAATTCACTAATGCTATTTATAAAGGTCAAACCTGGGTGGCTAATCACAGTGATGAAGAAGTGGCAAAATCAATTGCATCATTCTTCCCTGGAAGTGACATTGGAATTTTAACTAACGTTATTAAAAACTACAGAAGTATCAATTCTTTCTCACCAACTCCTGCAATGAAAGCAGAAGATTTAAATAGGCTTATGGATATAATTCAATCTTATAAAGCTGATTTAATAAAAGAAAGACCTTCCTTTGATACAATTGCTACTAATAAATTTGCTGATCAAGTGAAAAAATAAAAAATTAGAGCTAATGTGATTTTTCACATTAGCCCTTTTATACTATTCACTATTTTAAACTTGCTTGCCGCTTGCTACTTCTCCTATTGCTGTCAAATCGTCCTTTAGTTCATTTGATTCTTCTTTTAGATTTTTTTCAGCTACTGCCAGCATTAATTTAATTCTATTTAACTGATTTACTTCACTGGCACCTGGATCATAGTCTATAGCAACTATATTAGATCCTTTATATCTCCTTCTTAGTTCCTTTATTACTCCTTTTCCAGTTACATGGTTCGGAAGACATGCAAATGGCTGTAAACAAGCAATATTTTTTACTCCGCTGTGTATAAGCTCTACCATTTCTCCAGTTAAGAACCAGCCTTCTCCTGTCTGATTACCTATAGATAATATAGGTTCAGCCCCTTCTGCAAGCTCTTTTATTGTTGAAAGCGATTGGAATCTTTTACTATTTTTAAGGGCCTTTTTCATATCTTTTCTAAAATACTCTATCCCCCAAATAACAGCATCGCTTATAAGCTTAGCTTTTAGGCTTCCTGATAAATACTTATATTTAAATGTTTCATCATAAGCACAGTAAAGGAAGAAATCTGTAAGGTCTGGAACTACGGCCTCTGCCCCTTCACTTTCCAGTATGGCTACAATATCGTTATTTGCAGTTGGATGATATTTTACAAGGATCTCTCCAACTACTCCAACCCTTGGTTTTTTAATATCTAATATTTCTAAATTATCGAAGTCTTCAACTATATCATATACGTATTTCTTTGCTAACTTAAAATCTCCTTCTCTTATTACTTTTTTACACTTCTCAACCCAATTTTCATATAGAAGATTTGCTGATCCTTTTATCTTTTCATAAGGTCTAACACGGTATAATACCCTCATAAACAAATCTCCAAATAAAAGTGCAGTAAGAGATTTTCTAGCCATTTGATATGATATTTTAAATCCTGGATTACTTTCAAGTCCTACATAGTTTAAAGATATAACTGGTACATTCTCAAATCCAGCTTCTTTTAATGCCTTTCTTAGGAACCCTATATAATTACTTGCCCTACATCCGCCTCCTGTTTGAGTCATTATAAGAGATGTATTATTAGGGTCATATTTTCCAGATTTCAAAGCTTCAATCATTTGTCCTACTACTATGATTGATGGATAACATGCATCATTATTTACATACTTTAGTCCTTCCTCTACTGCATCTTTATCAACTGATGGAAGCACTTCCACATTATATCCAGAAGAAGATAACGCTTCTTGCACAAATTGAAAATGTATAGGAGACATTTGTGGTGCTAAAATTGTATGTTTATCTTTCATTTCCTTTGTAAAAGGAATTCTATCCATTGGCCTATAATTTAGACTAGGTTTTATACCTATTTTATCTCTTTCATCCATAGCTGCTTTTAAAGAACGTATTCTTATTCTAACAGCTCCAAGGTTATTTACTTCATCTATTTTTATTACTGTATAGATTTTATTATTGCCTCTTAATATTTCTTCAACTTGATCAGTAGTTACAGCATCCAATCCACATCCAAAAGAATTTAGTTGTACTAATTCAAGGTTTTCCTGTGCAGACACAAATTCTGCCGCTGCATATAATCTTGAATGATAAACCCATTGATCCACAACTCTAAGAGGTCTTTGTACATTCCCTAGATGAGCTATAGAATCTTCTGTTAGCACTGCCATATCATATTCTGTTATTAGATTTGCAATACCATGCTGAATTTCATGATCTATATGATATGGACGTCCAGCAAGTACTACTCCTTTTTTACCTGTTTTTCTAAGGTATTTTAAGACTTCTTCTCCCTTTATCCTTATATCATTTCTTAAGTTTTCTCTTTCTTGCCAAGCTTTATGGGTAGCCTCTAGAACTTCTTTCTTAGAAAGCCCTAATTCTTTAAATTCCTCATACAATCTCTTTGCAAGTATATTTTCATCATCCATGGGAATAAATGGATTCATAAACTTAATATTTTTTTCTCTTAATATATCTACATTATTTTTTATTACCTCTGGATATGAAGTTACTATAGGACAGCTGTATTTATTATCAGCATCCTTCTGCTCTTTTTTGTCAACCGGTACACATGGATAGAATATCAAATCTACCTTCTTAGATACCAAGTCCATTATATGTCCATGAACTAATTTTGCTGGATAGCAAGCTGATTCTGAAGGAATTGTATCCATTCCAAGTTCATATAATTCTTTTGAAGATCTTCTTGATAGTTCAACTCTAAATCCAAGTTCATTAAAGAAAGTAAACCAAAATGGGTAATTTTCATACATATTTAAAACTCTTGGAATTCCAACTGTACCCCTCTTAGCATCTTTTTCTTCTAGAGGAACATAATTAAATGTTCTATTGTACTTGTATTCATATAAATTAGGTATATCTTTTTTGCTATTTCCTTTGTTTAAGCCCTTTTCACATCTATTTCCAGATACAAAAATACCACCATCTAAAAAACTATTTATAGTTAATAGACAGTTGTTACCACAAGCTCCACATCTTCTCATAGTAGTCTTTATGTCTAAATTATCTAACTTTTCTAAAGATAATAAATTGGTTTCATAACCTTCTTCATATCTTTCTCTTGCAATTAAGGCTGCTCCAAATGCACCCATTATTCCTGATATATCAGGTCTTACAACTTCTCTTCCTGATATAAGTTCTAAACTTCTTAAAACTGAATCATTATAGAAGGTTCCGCCCTGAACAATGATTTTATTTCCCATTTCTTCAGGATTTCTAATTTTTATAACCTTGTATAAAGCATTTTTTATTACAGAATAGGATAACCCTGCTGAAATATCTCCAACGGTAGCCCCTTCTTTTTGTGCTTGCTTTACCCTAGAGTTCATAAAAACTGTACATCTAGATCCTAAGTCAACTGGTTCCTCTGTAAATACAGCTGACTTTGCAAAATCTTCCACACTCATATCTAGTGATTTTGCAAAAGTTTCAATAAAAGA
>JAYFRK010000529.1:0-1560 GCA_034925975.1 Clostridium sp. | reverse complement strand
TATAACTGGAGTAATAGCAATTCAAGCTATAATAAATATTGCCGTTGTTACAGGGTCTATGCCAGTTACTGGAGTTCCACTTCCGTTTATAAGCTATGGAGGATCTTCTCTTCTATTTAACTTAATTGCTATGGGAGTATTGTTAAACATATCAAGACAAACTACTTAAAGTAAGCATAAGAATAAAGCATTGCTGAGGCAATGCTTTATTTATATGCTTGTAAATTAATTTAATTAAAAAAGTTATTAAATACGTTTAATATTAATATATAATGTGGTATCATATAGGTATAAAATTGAATATTTGAGAGGATTAGAATATGAGAAGTGACCTAAGTACAAATACTAAAACAAAAGATAAAGGCAATAACGAGCTTATTGAAAAAAGAAGGAGAAAAAAGAAGATAAGAAGGGGTATTTTACTTATAATAATGCTATTATCCATAAGTATAACTTTGTGTCTAAAACTATCTTATTTTAATATTAAAAACATAGAAATTGTTAACAACAGAAATATTCCTTCAGAAGAAATTATAAAACTTTCTAATATAAATAAAGGCAAAAATATATTTTATTTAAATTTAAATAAAAGTAAAACTAATATACTTACCAACTCGTATATATTAAATGTAGAAATAAAAAGAAAACTTCCTAATACAATAAATATATCTGTTGAAGAGAGAACGGCTATATTTTATATAAAAAAAGAGGATAAATATTTAATTGTAGGGAAAGATGGGATTGTATTAGAAGAAAAACAACAAATTAATAATATGAAATTAATTAAGTTAGAAGGCTTTGATAAGGATAGTTATAAGGTTGGACAGATAATTAATGATAAAGATGGCAGAAAAACACAGCTAATTGGCGAGATTACTGATCTAATAAAGAGCTTAAAAGATGGTATACCTGAACCTTCAATTGTAAATATAGAGGATGCAACAGATATAAAAATTTTTTATGGGAACATGATGATAAAATTAGGGACAAGTAGTAATCTGAAGGAAAAGTACAATAAAGCAATAAATGTAATGATGCACAATGGTCTTCAAAGCAAAAAAGGATACATAGATGTAAGCTATAAAGGAGATCCTGTATTCTTGGTAAATAACTAGGAGGATTTTTATGAATAAATTGCGATCACAAATTTCTGTAGGCGTGGTATGTATATTGCTAGGATTTATGCTTACATATCAATTAAAATCTGTAATGAAACAAAGAAAAGAATTAGATGATAAAAGAAATGTGGCACAGATTACAGTAGAAGTTGAACAACTAAAGAAGCAGAAGCAAAATTTAGAGGATAAGGTGAATGAGCTTCAAACACAAATAAAAAATTATGAAACGGCGGCTACTACTGGTAATGAAATATCTCGAGAAATAGCAAAAAAACTTGAAGATACTAGAATTCTTACTGGAAGTGTAAACGTAGAAGGCGAAGGAGTTATTATATACGTAACACCTCAAAATGAATTCTTCGGTAATACTAGTGAAGGGCCTGCTATAATAGACACTGATTTAATTAAACTAGTAAATGAATTAAATGCTGCAGATGCCGAA
>JAYFRK010000127.1:0-1975 GCA_034925975.1 Clostridium sp. | reverse complement strand
CCCCCGGCATCCGGCCTCAACCGCCTGCCATGTTGCATTGAAGTCGCGGGTATACCACGGGTCCGGGATATCGCCCTGACGCCCCGCATACTCCAGCAGCAGGTGTAGCTTGTCCGCATAATCGCCGCCGCAGATATGGTACATATTGCGCAGGTTTTCCTGATCCATACCGATCAGCAGATCGAACCGGTCGTAGTCGGCATTTGTGAGCTGGTGTGCTGTCTTGCCGGCGCAGCTGATCCCATGCTCCGCCAGCAGCTTCCGCACAGGCGGATACACGGGATTGCCGATTTCCTCGGTGCTGGTGGCTGCGGACAATATCTCGAATTGTTTCGAGAGCCCCGCCTTGCTAACCAAATCTTTCATGATAAACTCCGCCATCGGGCTGCGGCAGATGTTGCCGTGGCAGATAAAAAGTATCTTTGTCATGTGGTCCCTCCGGGATGTCTTGTCCCGTTTCAGTATAGCATGGTTCCGGGGCTTCGTCGAGGACGAGATGCTTCTGTAAACGGGGCCTTTTTTGGTGAAGATATGCCGTCACATCATTTCCATTCCACTAAGATACTGCGCCTCGGAAATGTTGAAATCAATCTGGATATGAAAAGACGGCGCCGGTGTGATATGCTACACCCCAGACAGGACAGTGAAAAAGCACTGACCAGCCTGGGGGTAAAATTATGCCACACAAAGGAAAAGCAGCGGCAGCAGTATCCGTGGGGACGCGCTGGGTTTCTTCATTGCGACCAGGGCAGCCAGTTCACCAGCGTGGACTTCCGGAAGACGCTGGCTCGGTACGACGCTGTCCAAAGCATGAGCGTCACGGGGCGCTGCTATGGCAACGCCCGGACGGAGAGTTTTTTGGCCACGCTGAAGAAGGAGAATTTCTACCAGATTCAGGCCGAAAAGATGCCGATGGCCCAGGTCAAAAGTGTCCCGCTACATCGTGACCTACTACAACCGGGAGCAAGGCCGCCAGGGGCCTGGCTGCCTAACCCGTTTATTTTGGGTGTTCACTTTCTGCACCGGACTTGACTTTTCCTCATTAAGATAATTGCCGAGAATTCTTTGTTTCCAGTGAATTGTGGGCTCTGCCCCGGTCAAATTTGCTGTCATTGCTTTTCCTTACCGTTGCATTCTTCCAAGTTTATAAGCGGGCGCAGACGGTTTATTTTACAGAAATACCGATAAAAATCCATGGCTGTATTCTTTTGCTCAGACTGATTCAACAGTTCTGTCATGCCGGCCAATATTTTATTGATCGCATCTCCGGAGCAGTATTTGAATGCCGTGTTTCCCCAGCGGGGCTGGGTATCCTGCCCAAAATATTTCCAGAAAAACAATTGGGGTTTTTCCGGAAGAAAAATTCGATACTGTGGGTGTCCGCTGATGATGCCATCGTGGACATTTTCTCCGAAAAAATCTTGCTCAACCATAAAAGCGCCTAAGATATTGCGCTCCTGCTCATTCCTGCCGGCGAGTCGTGTGGTAAGCAGGCATACGGAATTCGGTTTCAGGCGGTCCGCGGCTCTCGGCATCCCTCTGGAAGATCCGCTCAAATATGTTCCCGTAGAGACTTGACACGTCCTGATGACCTGGTCAATCTGATTCGGAGCAACATGAAAAACGGCGTGAGAATTCGCAGTGATCTGGAAATTCAATAATTTATTCTTTCGGTCCCGCTCAGCCTGCTCAGCCTGTCTTTCTTTCCGAGCTGCGATTCCCCGGTCTTTGATCTGATTTTCAATGTACTGCTGAGCTTTCCGATCTTTAAGTGTCAGAAAGTTATGGAAGGCATCAGGATAAATAAATCTCTTTTCATTGTTCTGAAAACAGATTGTCACGATGCCATCTGATAAATCGGTTACGATACCGGAGCCAAATGTTTTGTGCTTGATTGGCTGTCCTATTAGATCCATTTTTTCCCCTTTTATATAAACGCGTCCTCGCCCATTGAGGGCGAGGACAGTTCTTTTAA
>JAYFRK010000145.1:0-3070 GCA_034925975.1 Clostridium sp. | reverse complement strand
GCAACTGCAACAGAAGAAGTACAAGAGGATATAGTAAAGCTATTAGAATTAAGAAATCCTAAAGTATTTGTAACAGGATTTAATAGGGAAAATCTTTATTTATCTGTTATAAAGGGAGTAGATAAGAAAGACTTTATATTAGATTATGTGGAAAGTAATAAGGATAAAGTAGGTATTGTATATGCTGCAACTAGAAGAGAAGTGGACAGCTTGTATGAATTACTGTGTAGAAAGGGTTTTAATGCTGGCAGATATCATGCAGGATTAAGTGAGGTTGATAGAGAAAAAAATCAAGAGGCATTTTTATATGATGACATAAGTATTATAGTTGCAACTAATGCTTTTGGTATGGGAATTGATAAGTCCAACGTAAGATATGTTATTCACTACAATATGCCTAAAAATATGGAAGCTTATTATCAAGAGGCAGGACGTGCAGGAAGAGATGGAGAACCTAGTGAATGTATATTATTGTTTGGAGAACAGGATGTAGTACTTCAAAAATATTTAATTGACCAAAATACAAATTTATATGATAGAAAAATAATGGAATATAAGAGAGTTCAAATGATGGCTGATTACTGCCATACTGAAAGATGTCTTAGAGGATATATATTAAATTATTTTGGAGAACAAGATTTCGGAGAAAACTGTAATAATTGTAGTTCTTGTAATAATGAAACTGAAAGTGTAGATATAACTATAGAGGCACAGAAAATATTTTCATGTGTGGCAAGGATGAATCAGCGATTTGGAACAACACTTATAGCATTAGTACTTAAGGGGTCTAAAAATAAAAAAGTTTTTGATCAAAACTTTGATAAGTTATCTACCTATGGAATTATGAAACAATATAGTGAAAAAGAAATTAAAAATATGATAAATGTTTTAATTGCTGAAAAATATATGTGTCTTACGGAAAGTGAATATCCAGTAGTTCATCTAACACAAAGGGCACTTACTGTACTTAAAGGAGAAGAGCAGGTATTTAAAAAGATTCAGAAAAAAGCTCAGAAAACGAAAGTGGATAATTCACTCTTTGAGATTCTTAGAAGCCTCAGAAAATCTATATCTGAAAGGGAAAAAGTTCCACCCTACATCATTTTTCCAGATAGTACTCTTAGAGAAATTAGTGAGTATCTTCCACAAACTGAATCTGCATTACTTAAGATTAAAGGTGTTGGAGAATCAAAACTTAAAAGGTACGGAGAGGAATTTTTAGAAATTATAAAAAAGTATGCTGAGGAAAATGGAGTTACATCTTCAGAAAAAGCAGAAGAATACAGTAGTGAAGAAGAAAAGATTCCAAGCCATGTAATAACTTTTAATATGTATAAAGGGGGTAAATCTTTAGACGAAATATCTAGAGAAAGAGAATTGAAAATTACAACCATACAAGATCATATTATAAGATGCTATCTTGAAGGTTTAGAAGTTAATTTGGATGATTTTATTCCAAATGAACACAAAGAACTTATATATGAAACAATAAAACAAGTTGGGGGAGAAAAGTTAAGACCTATAAAGGATGCTCTTCCAGAAGAAGTTGATTATATGAGTATCAAGGCAGCTTTATGCAACTTGCAAATTTAAACAGGTGCCAGTCCCCTGGGAATAATTCCCGGGGGACTGGCTCTTAAAAAGGTGTGATATAACTATGATATATACAGTAACCATTAATCCATCAATAGATTACTATCTTCAGGTAGAAGAGCTTTTAGTAGGAGAAGTTAATAGAGCAGAGAAAAACTATAAATGTCCTGGTGGAAAAGGAATAAATGTATCAAGAGTATTAAAAAGATTAGACACAGATAGCATAGCTTTAGGTTTTATAGGAGGTTTTACTGGAAGATATATTGACAGATGCTTAAAAAATGAAGGAATATATACTGATTTTATAATGATAGAAGAGGATACAAGGATAAATGTTAAGATTAGCGGCAGTGAAAGAACTGATGAAAATGGAAAAAGTAGAGTAAATAGTGAAACTGAAATAAACGGACAGGGGCCATATATAAAAGCAGAAAAAATAGATGAATTATTTGAAAAGTTAAATAGACTGACAGATGAAGATTTTGTAGTACTTTCAGGAAATGTTCAGAGGTCAATACCGAGAGATATCTATTCAAAGATCCAGAAGAGATGCTCAAAAACTAATGCTAAAATAATAGTTGATACTACAGGAGAGGCACTAACATCAACTCTTGAGAATAGACCTTTTTTAATAAAGCCTAATCTCTATGAATTAAGTGGAATTTTTAAATCAAAAATAGATAGTAAAGAAGAAGTTATTAATTATGGCAAAAAGTTAATTGATTTAGGAGCGGAGAATGTAATCGTTTCAATGGGAGGAGAAGGAGCAATCCTCGTATCGAATATGGGTGCATTCTATTCAATTGCTCCTAAGGGTTTAGTTAAAAACTCTGTAGGATCAGGTGACTCTCTTATAGGTGGGTTTTTAGCCAATTATTCAAAATCGCAAAATATTTTAGAATCCTTTAAATGGGGAATTGCAACTGGTAGTGCTACAGCATTTTCACAGGATTTGTGTAAAATCCAGGATGTTAAGAGGTTGCTAAAGGAAGTTAATATTAAGAAGCTAGTTTAAATGTCAGGGGGAACAAAATGAAAATAACAGATTTAATTAAAGAAGGGGCCATAGTTTTAGAGTTAAATGCTTCCTCAAAAGATGATGTTATTAACGAACTTGTAGAAAAGCTTTATGATGCAGGAAGTTTAAATAATAAAGAGGAGTATAAAAAAGCAATTTTAGAGAGAGAAAGTCAAAGCACTACTGGAATTGGTAGGGGGATTGCCATTCCACATGCAAAAACAACAGCAGTGAAAAATCCAGCTATATGTTTTGGAAGAGCTCTAGAGGGGATAGACTATGATTCTCTTGATGGTGAGCCTGCAAAGTTAATTTTTATGATAGCTGCTAGTGAAGGGGCACATGAAGAGCACTTAGAAACTCTTTCAAGATTATCCACTTTACTTATGAATAAAAATTTTAAAGAAAGAATTTTAAAAGCCAATTCAGAAGAGGAGGTACTAGAGCTAATAGATAAAG
>JAYFRK010000278.1:0-2381 GCA_034925975.1 Clostridium sp. | reverse complement strand
TTTTAATCTTTTCAAATTCATTAGCTGTTTCCAGTTTTAATATTACTGGGTCGCTCTTGCGACGACATTGACTATCTTATCATAAATCTAAAACTTTATATATTGTTTTTAGCCTTTAAAGATAAATTAAGTTTATCTTTCTTAAAGTTACTCTGTTTTTTTTCATTTTTCTTAGTTGGACACGCTTGGATGTGTATTCTGTATATTTATTTTTGACTCTGTTTTAAAGATTGTTGAGTGCATTATAAGCTATACTAAAACTTAGAATTATTTTCCATATTATAAGTCATCAACAATCTCTTAAAACATAGTCTTATTTTTCTACATTATATCGATATGAGAAGTACGTGATTGCATCAGTAAATATTATTATTTGTCATTATTAAATCTTTGCATCTTCATTGTTGGATAAACCTTAGGAAAATAATTATATTGATAAAATTTCATAGTTTGTTCACTCCAATTTATTTCCTCTGCCCTTCCTATTCTCTTTAGATAATCCCTTAATATATCATCATATTCATCAATAAGCTTTGGAAGCTTTTCTTTATCATATATTTCATCATGTCTAAATGCTTCTTTTGGCATTCTTGGCTTTTTCTCAGAACAATCTGCTGGATATCCTATAGCTAAGCCCACTATAGGATAAGTATACTCTGGTAAATTTAAAATTTTTATCATTTCATCTGGATTATTACGAATTCCTCCAATTGGCACTATCCCAAGCCCTAATGACTCAGCAGCAGTTATTACATTTTGCATAGCAAGACCAATGTCTACAGCCATGACAAGAATGCCTTCAACACTTTCTGGAATTATAAGATTTTTTCCTACTTTTTCAGCTGCTATTTTAGCTTTATAAAAATCTCCAACAAATGTAAAGAACACTGGTGCTGTCCCTATCCATGGCTGTCCACCAGCAAGTTCAGCAATTTTTGCCTTCTTCTCTTTATCTCTTATAACTATAACACTTGTATGCTGTCCATTAATGGAACTTGGCGCAGACTGTGCAACTTCAATTAAAATGTTAATAATCTCTTCTGAAACTTGCTTATCTAAATAATTTCTTATAGATCTGTGATTTTTAATTACCTTTATTACTTCATTCATATTTTTCTCTCCTTTTTAGATATAACTTAACTCTATTAATTATTATTTTCTTTATTTTCAAAAAACTTTATACATATCCCCCCTTATTGATATATTAAATATTCTTAACGCTTTTTTCTAATTTATATTTCGTATCTTAATTAATAATCTTTATTATATAATACATATTTTTATTGACAAGTTTTTATTCACATTGTATAATAAGTACATAAAATATATTTAATAAATATATTTTATGTACTAGTAAACATGATTAATTCCCTACCTCAATTAAATTACTAAACCAAAGACAAATTTTTTAATAGCCCAGTTTTCAAACTTAACCATTATATCCTCTTACTCTACCCACAGCTTATATACTAAACTATGGGTAGAGTTTAGTATTAATCATTTAATAACTCCTATCTAAAATAACTGAGAAAAATAATTTGAATTAATAAAATTATTTTTCTCAGTTATTTTAGTTTTTGAATAATTATTATTAATAAATACAAATTATTATTGACATATTTTTCTTTATATAGTATCATAAAGGTACAAAGTACATCAATTAGACTAGTTTTTAGTATTAGCTATAACTTATACTTATTGGTGTATTAATGAAAAATATAAGAAGATGACTCCTGCTAGGAGCATCTAACTTATTGAAAACCCGTTAGTACAGTTTAAAAATAATTAGCTACCCCAAACCAACCTATAAATATAAATATAAAAAGTTAGTGGAATAAATTAAATTTATTCCACTAACTTTTTATATTTATTTAATTTTTCATTTCATAAAAATATACATACCTTTCCTTATATGTGATTTTAATATTTGTCACATATAAGTTTCATTTTTGTTTAATTTTAAATATATTCTATTAGACTCCCTACAGCTATTGCTATTATCTGAGTTACATTTATTAATACAAAATTTTTAACTGCTAAAACAAATGTATCTTTTTTGGTTTGATTTTTATAAAATAGCATAATATTTTTTCTTACTGGAATTATAGTAAGTATTGTAATGAAACCTAATATAGGTTCAATCTTCAATATTAATAAAATTATTATATCAACATAACTTATATAGTACAAAGCCTTAAATAGCTTTAAAGCATTCTTTTTACCTATGTAAATTGGCAATGTATATCGTTTGTTTTCAATATCTTCTTCAATATCACAGGTATTATTAGCAAGCATAATATTTGAAATTCCACTTACTGCCGGCAGTGAAATTAAGAAAATATACAATAATTGCAAAACATTAATTTTCATACTCAAAATAC
>JAYFRK010000182.1:0-5424 GCA_034925975.1 Clostridium sp. | reverse complement strand
TAAAGATATTTAAAGATAATAAAAAAGTTGGATTTCTAATTATTTTTGTTAATATAATATCATTATTTGTAACAAGCTTGTTTTATTATTTGCAAAATTACTGGAAAGCTCAAGGCAGCTCAGAGTTTAAAATAGGAATTTGCCTATCAATTGCATCTTTATTAGCAGGAATGGTAGCTACAAAAGTATATAAGCTGGGAGAAATATTAAAGGAAAAGGGAATAATTATTTTTATGCCTATAGTAGTTGTACTATCCATTTGGGGAATTGCATTAACCAATGCATCTGAAGTTTTCTATGTAATAATTGGAATTGCAGATTCAATTGTTTGTGTAACTACAGGGGATTATATTAATAAATTAATTCCTAGCAAAAGCAGAGCTACTATTTTATCTTTTCAAAGTATGATATTTAGTTTTTTTATGATACTACTGTTTCCTTTGATAGGGAAAATAGGAGATGCAACTTCTTTAAATACATCTTTTATATTTATGGCGGTAGTAGGAAGTGTATTAGTTATAATAAATATTTATATTTTGAAAAGGGATGCAAAAGTTAGAGTATCAGAAAGGTATAACTAAAAACATTAGCTATTATATAGCGGCAAGATGAATACAGGTAATATATAAAGGGGGCTGTTGCATTAGCGATTTTTCAAATCTCTATGGACAGCCCCTTTTAATAAATAATTTTGATTACTAAAAGGCGATTTTTATAGCTCTAAGATTGTTTTATATAGAATTAAGCTTCACTAGATACTTTTAAACTTTCAACCATATTTTCTAATCTATCCGCAAGTTCTGTAAGAGATTGGGCTGAAGCAGAAACCTCTTGAGTAGAGGATAATTGTTGCTCCATAGACGCAGAAATTTCTTCAGTTGAAGCTGAAAACTCTTCAGATATACTAGATATTGTTTCTATGTTTTTAAATATACTATCCTTTCGAGTTGTTGTAATATTTAACTTTTCAGACACTTCTTCAATATGTGGAGTAATTTTTTCAACTTCTTGTAATATGTTTTTAAAGGAATCCATTGTATCTTCTATGGATTTTGCTTGTACTTGTATTTTTTCAGATACATTTTGGGTAGTATAGGAAACTTGCTTAGTATTATTTGTTACTGTTTCAACTAGTGAATGTATATTCTTAGATGAGTATAAAACCTGTTCTGCCAGTTTTTGTATTTCTTCTGCTACAACTGCAAATCCTCTTCCAGCTTCACCAGCACGGGCTGCTTCGATGGAAGCATTTAATGCTAAGAGGTTAGTCTGTTCTGCTATTTGGTTAATAACATCAGTAATTTCACTTATTTTAAGAACGCTGCCATTTAATGAAGATATTCTCTCTGAAACTGATACAAAAGTTTCTTTAATATCATTTACAGAGTCAATAAGCTTATCTATTTTTTTAGAACCATCATGGGCTGAAGTTTCTATATTTGAGCTACTATTTGCTAGATCCATAACTTTACTATTTATCTTATCCAAGATTTCTCCAAAATGTATAAGAGATTCGGTGGCTTCACTAATCTGTTGAGCTTGTTGAAGAGCACTTTGGGAAAGCTCTGTTATTGAATCGTTAATCTGTGAGCTTGAAGCTTCATTTTCTTCAGTAGAAGCAGATAGATTTTGAGCAACTCCATCTATATTAATTACTTCATCTTTAATTCTACTGATAAGATTTCTTGTAACTTCCATTGTTTTATTTAGAGAAGTCATTAGTTTTGAGATTTCATCATGGCCTTTTGGATGAAACTCTACAGTGAAGTCTCCGTCTGAAATGTTATCCATTTTAGTAACTATATTTTCTATGGGTCTGGATATATTTCTTGATATTAATACACCTATTATTATAGAAATTAATAGTGCTATTAGCCCTATAAAAAGTGTTTGTGTGAGACCTTCCCTTATTAATGCATTCATGCTATTAAGGGAAATACCTACATTAACAAGTCCAACTATTTTACCATTTTCATAGAAAGGAGTTGATACATTATACACTACATCTCCAGTTGGTCTTGTGAAGATTGCTCCTGCAGCTCTTCCTTCTTTAAGGGCTTCCTCAAAGGAGGATTTATCTTCCACTTGACTATTTAACAGATTATCATCATTATGCGCAATTAGTTTAAAAGTTGTATCACATACTGATAGATATACTATATCATTTCCGGAATCTTTCTTTATATCTTTTAATATTGTACTCATTTCCTGTGTATTGGCTATCATAGTTTTAGATAAATTTTTCTTTACTATATTGACTATGGTAATTCCGTCCTTTTTCATTTGATTTGTAGCGATTTTCTTTGACTCCATTAGTGCTACTGAAGTTAAGACAATAGTACACAATAAAGTTATTAATAGAAAACCAGCTAATATTTTTTGTTTAAAACTGTTTAACATAAATTCACCCCTACCTTTTTTTGACGTATATAATTATAGTACACATATAAATTTTTTCAAGTATGAATGCATATTTTATATGATAATGTCTAAAAATGTATAGAATAGATTGGAGTTTTGCAAAATTAAATAATATTAGCTGGTAAGATTGCTTATAAAGGGGCACAGGCTGCATAAAAAAGCTAAAAATATTTTATTGTCAAATACAAATACATCTGAAAGTTAGCCTCCACTATTTGGAATCTTCAAACAAATTGATATAAGGCCGTTTTTCTGATAAAATCTTATTATTGTATATAAATTTATATCAAGTTAAGAAGGGGGATTTTAATGCTTAATTTTTTGCAGAATATGATTTCAGTAAGTAATACAATACTGTGGTCTTATGTTCTTATTGTATTGCTTATAGCATTAGGACTATATTTTACTATTAAGTCTAATTTTGTACAGTTTAGATTTTTTGGTGAGATGTTCAGGCTATTAGGGGAAGGAGCAATAAAATCTGTTTCAGATGATGGAGAAGAACGTAAAGGAGTTTCGTCTTTCCAAGCTTTTTGTATCAGTACTGCCTCTAGAGTAGGCACAGGAAACCTTGCAGGAGTAGCTATTGCAATTTCCTTAGGAGGACCTGGTGCAGTATTTTGGATGTGGATTATTGCGTTAGTAGGAGCTGGTTCAAGCTTTGTTGAAAGTACTTTAGCTCAAATATATAAAACTAAAGATAAACATGGTTTTAGAGGGGGCCCTGCTTACTATATGGAGAAGGCCCTAAATAAAAGATGGCTTGGAGTTATCTTTTCAATTCTTATAACTGTATCTTTTGGACTTGTATTTAATTCCGTACAAGCTAATACAATTTCTTTTGCCTTTGAGCAAGCTTTCGGAGTTAAAAGACTTATAGTTGGATTAGTTGTAACAGGACTTACAGCTATTATAATATTTGGAGGAATAAAAAGAGTTGCTAAGGTTGCAGAAGTAATAGTTCCAGTTATGGCTATAGCTTATATCTTAGTTGCATTATTCGTTGTATCAAAGAATATAACACATATACCATCAGTATTTGCCCTTATTTTTACCAATGCTTTTGGAATAAAAGCTGTAGCTGGTGGAGGAATAGGCGGAGCTATTATGATGGGTATTAAAAGAGGACTTTTCTCAAATGAAGCAGGTATGGGAAGTGCCCCTAATGCTGCAGCAACAGCTGATGTAACTCACCCTGTAAAGCAAGGACTTATTCAAACTTTAGGAGTATTTACTGATACACTTTTAATTTGCAGTTGTACAGCTTTCATTGTTTTAATTTCAGGAGTGTACACAAATACTAACTTAGAAGGAATACAATTAACCCAAAGTGCTTTAAGCTCTCAAGTAGGTCCTTGGGGAAACACTTTCATAGCAATATGTATTTTCTTATTTGCATTTAGCTCTGTAGTAGGAAATTACTATTATGGAGAGACAAATATAGAGTTCTTAAATGGAAGTAAGGTATGGTTATTTGTATATAGATTAGCTGTAATTGGTATGGTTATATTTGGATCTGTAGCTAAAATTCAAATTGTTTGGGATATGGCTGATTTATTTATGGGTGTAATGGCTATAATAAATCTAATTTCAATTTCAAGATTAAGTAAAATAGCTTTTATAGCACTAAAAGATTATGATAGACAGAAAAAAGAAGGAAAAAATCCTGTATTTACTGCAGATGTGATTCCTGGTCTAAAGAATGCTGAGTGCTGGGAAGTAAATGATATATCTGAACAAATTTCTTAGTATAAAATAGGCGAGGAATAATATAGGTGCTGTTTCAAAATAACTTTTAAAAATTATTTTGAGATAGCACCTTTTTTATTTTTTTAAATACCTTTTTTCTATTATATTATATATAATTCCTAGTATAACAAAAATTATTGTAGCTATTCTAGGATAATTAAACACTCCCACAATAACAATGAGAATAACTCCTACTAAAATATTAAGTATTCTATTTGCTAAAATATATCCTTTAATATTTTTTATAACATTTCTTTTTTCATCATTTAAAGATTCTTCTTTTAATTTTAGGCCTTTAAATATATAATAAAATCCAAAAGCGAAACATGTTATTTCTAGAATTACAATAACCCAATCCAAAAATATTCCTCCTAACTATAATGGTATATAATTAATCATACCATATATGAACTTATATTGTAAAATTATACTGTTATGGTATTATGTTATTAATTAAAGAATAATTATATCAACTAATTTATTATATAGGGGGAAAAATGATTAAAAATAATTTTTTTATAATAGTAATATGTATATTGGTAGTAATTTTTGATTTTTTTCTTTTTTGGGGAACTATACCGAAACAGATAGGTCATCATGAAAGCCGTGACAAAACAATATTAAATAAAGATAAGTATATTAAGGCTTTAAAGAAAGCTGTTATCATACAAAGTATTATTTACGGTGTACTCATAATTCTAATCCTTGGAGTTTTGAAAAATTTAAAAATGCATGAAATAATGTTTATTATGACAGGATATATAGCTATCAGATATGGCATAAATTATAGAATTGAAAAAAAGTATGTAATTAAAAATTCCAGCACTAAATAAAAAATAAGAGTTAATGAGAAATATATTGGTTATAAATGAATTTTAGAGAGGAACTATCTTCAAAACTTTGTTTTGAAGATAGTCTTTATTAACTCTCATTTAACCCTTTTTAACCTATATTATATTAATAAGAGATGGTGTTTATGACAATTAAAAGTAAAAAAAATCCCAAAAGGTATTTACTATTTTTTACCAGTATACTATAATGGAATAAAATGGAATGAAGTTGCAATATAATATATTCAGCTATAGTACAACATATTTTAAGGGAGGAACTTTTAATGACTAAAACAAATAACATAGTAGATACTTTCTCAGTACAGGTGATTGATGATGGTTATGCAGATACTAAATCAAGATCAGAGGATAGTGAGATGTTTATAACACCATCTTATGTTACCGCATGGAGACCTTCTTATAA
>JAYFRK010000531.1:0-3655 GCA_034925975.1 Clostridium sp. | reverse complement strand
CATTTATGCTTGGTATTGGAACTAATATATTCGTTACTATCATTTTAACTATACATCCTATTAACAAATTAATTATAGGCATCTTCTTTGATGTAGTTGCCTGTAAAATTACCGTGGTTGCTTGAGCTAGTATTATGAATGGAATAGACAATGATGAATACTTTAATATTAATGCTCCTTCTGCCTGACCTCTAAAAATTAGATTTAGTACTGGTGAGGCTAAAAAGTAAAGTCCACAAAGAGATGGTAATGCTATAATCATAGATATTTTTATAGCAGAAGTTATGTTTCTATGTAGCCTTACTTTATCCTTGAGTATGTAAGCTTCTGAAATAATAGGAACTACCGAGGCACACAATGCTGCTGAAAGCGTAAGTGGGACATTTACTATAACTGCTGCTTTTCCTGTTAGCTGTCCATACAATATAGCTGCTTGTCTAGAATCAAAACCTGCTTGTAATAATTTCTGAGGAACCATAACAGAGTCTATAACATTCATTATGGTTCCCACAGCCGCTCCAAGGGAAATTGGTATTGCAATTCTAAGTAACTTTTCCATTACATCAGAATTAAAGTTAACTTTTCTTATTGCAAATTCTTTTCTTACTTTTCTGTACTTACTATATAAGTACAGACCACCTAATATACCTCCTGCTGCTGCACCTAGAGTAGCTCCTCCTGCTGCATACTCTATTCCTTTAGGAATAAGCATTATGACTAAGCCAATACCTATAATTACCCTAGCTATCTGCTCTAATATCTGTGATATAGCTGTTGGAGTCATATTCTGAAGTCCTTGAAAGAAACCTCTATACACACTCATAATAGCTATAAAAAAAGGTGCCACTGATAAAGCTATCAATGAATAATAGGCTTTTTCATCCCATCTAAAAATCGTTATTAGTTGATGAGAAAACATAAGCATTGCTAAGCTTGTACCAGCTCCTAAGAGAATCATTAGTAGCAATGCTTCCTTTAAAACTTGAAATATTCCTACTTCGTCCCCTTGTGCATTTTTTTCAGATATCATCTTGGACATTGCTAGCGGAACCCCTGATGCTATAGCAATAAATAGCATATAAAGGGGATATGCTATTTGATAATAGCCTAATCCTTCATCTCCTACAAGTATTGTCAATGGGATTCTAAAAAGCATCCCTATTGATCTTGCAAATATACCTGCAGCCCCCAGAATAAAGGTACCTTTTATTAATGATTGTTTTTTCAAAATAATACCTCCAAATTGCATACTCAATATAAATATTTATATTTATTTTTTAGAGATATTATTACTGAAAAAACAAAGGCAGCTAAGCTGCCATTGTTTATTCCATTTGTTTTCCTAGGAATGAAGCAGCTGTATCTGCTAGTTTCATCTCCACTTCGCCAAATTTAGCATTATCCTCTTTTGAAGCTATAATTACAGCACCGATAGCATCTCCTTCAGCAATTATAGGAGATATTACTTCAGCAAAATATTTGGCTTCTATCTCTTCATCTTCTATTAAAGGAACCATCTTATTTGCTCCGTCTCCTAAAATAACACTTTTTCTCTCTTCCATTATTCTTTCAACTTCTGTACTTACTTTTTGGTCCATATATTCTTTTTTAGAAGTTCCACTTACAGATATCATATTATCTTTATCACAAATAAGTACTATATTGCCAGTAGTTAATTGTAATGCCTCAGCATATTCTTTTGCAAAGTTGCTTAATTCTTCTATAGGTGAATACTTTTTAAGAATCACTCCGCCATCTCTATCCGTAAAAATTTCTAATGGATCTCCTTCTCTAATTCTCAAAGTTCTTCTTATTTCTTTTGGTATTACTACTCTTCCTAAATCGTCTATACGTCTAACAATGCCTGTGGCTTTCATCTAGTTTTTTACCTCCTTATTTAAGTTGTTTATTTATTAGAAATATATTTTTCAGTAATATTATCCGTACTAATATGAAATTTTATACACAAATGTATAGGTTTAATTTTAATACTAAAAAAAGATGATACGCTATGTATCATCTTTTTTTTGAAAATTAAACTATTTTATCTTCATATATTTTTATTTTTGCATTTGCTTTTACTTCCTCTATCTTTTTGTTCCATACATCATTCTTTTTACTGCTCTCTAGTGTTGACTTTACTTGCTGCTTAACTTCTGCAAAAGGCTTAACAGGTTTGTTTTCTCTTTTAATACATTTTATTATATGATATCCGAATTGACTTTTAACAACTCCTGATATTTCTCCATCCTTAAGTTGCATTGCCGCATCCATGAAATCTTCGTCAAAACCTGAGTTTATTGTAGGAACTACTCCAAGGTCTCCCCCTTTATCTTTAGTTCCATCAGTACCATATTTCTTTGCAAGCTCTGCAAAGTCAGCACCTTTATCAAGCTCTGCTTTAATTGACTTAGCTTGAGCTTCATCACTAACTAAAATATGAGCTAAGTGAAGTTTTGTAGGCTCTTCTGCCTTAACAGGATATTTATCTTTATGAGAATTATAATATGCTTCAACTTCTTTATCATCCACTTTAATGTCTTTTCCTACTACTTCCTGTAACTTTTGTAAAATTATATTTCTTTTAATTATTTCTTTTAAACTATCTATTGTCACATTTTGCTGACTTAATTGTTCTTGAAATTTCTTATCATCTGTTATTCCTTGGGATTTTTTGTATTCATCTATTTGATTATTTACTAACTTATCTAATTCTTCTTGCTTAGGAACTACATTCATTTTTCCTGCTTCTTGAATAAGTGCCTCTTCAATAGTCATTGAGTTTAGTATCTTAAGTTTTGTATCTTTTAAATAACCTGCAGCTTCTGCATTTTGAGCATAATTCTCTCCATATTGTTGTTTAAGTTGTCCTACAAGCTGTACTGTCTGGAAATTTGAATCTAATTCTCCTCTTGTTATCTTCTTATCTCCTACCTTAGCTACTGCAGTCTTTGCTATAGCTTCAGGTGTTTTCTCTATCATATTACATCCAACTGCTGATACTGCAAATATCATTATTGCTGCAGCTGCAACAAGCTTTTTTATGTTTTTCAATTTTTTTCCCCCGCTTTTCATGTATTTTTTTGGCATAACTTTATTTTATCATAATTTTATTTGGTTTCAACCATAGTTTCCATATATTCAAGGAATTCTTTTAAGGTTTCAATAACTTCTTCTCTCTTCACATCCTTTAATTGATATCCTAGTGCTGGTTCTTCTCCCATCTTAAATATAATTTTCCTATTATACTTTTTCATTATACCTCTTATAAGATCTTGACTTATAAAATTTCTGCTTTCAAATCTTATTTCTATCTCTGAAATTTTTTCTTTAATCTCTACTATTCCGATTTTATTAGCAACACTCTTAATATAAGCAATATTCATAAGGTTATATACAGACGGTGGTATATCAGAGAATCTATCCTCCAGCTCTTCTTGTATATCCATAATTCCTTCTTTTGAATCAAGGCTTGCAATTTTCTTATAGACTTCAATTTTTTGTACTTCATCGTTTATATAGCCACTTGGTATATAAGCATCTACTTTAATATCTACAGTAGTTTCAAATGGTTCCTTATCTATCTCCCCCCTAACTATTTTCACAGTGTCTTCAAGCATTCTACAATATAAATCGTATCCTACTGAAGCCATAT
>JAYFRK010000297.1:0-3608 GCA_034925975.1 Clostridium sp. | reverse complement strand
AGTTGTACTACAATAGTGATAGAATGCACTCATCGCTTGATTATAAAACACCAAATCAATTTTGGAAAGAAAAATGTTCTTAAAAATTAACTGTTTTATTTGTGTAATATTCTTGACAGTTTTCATATTTTTCTCCGCTTTACTACGAAAAATTTTAATTTTATTTAATTTGTAAATTTAGTTGCCTTATCGATAATTACTTTAACAAAGCTAAACATTTGTTTTTCTATAATTAAAAACTTTTCTTAATACCAATGGAGAAGTGTAAGAATTATATCAATTGACTTACTAAAAAAGCGCAAAGCGCTTAACCCGATATGGTGTCATGGTTTTAGGCGTAGCCTGTTGAAGTTATACTAGTACCTTCTGATTACAATTAATTAAGGTATATAAGGAAAATCTTAGACTTAAGAGAAGATTTGTAACTTCAAGTGAAGTTTATTAAAAGAATTATTAGAAGTTTTACTCCTTAGAAATAGTTATCTAATATGTATAACTATTAAAAAAATAGTTTCGAAAAATGTCAACATGCTGTCTCATCTATTTATAATAATTATTTAAACTGTACTTAATAATACTTACTTAAGTAACTTTACAGTGTGGCTACGCCAGGCAAAATTATCATTTTGCTTTTGAAGTCCTATTAGTACTTACTGTATTTATTATTAGTTGCACTAATTAAGGCATGTAAGATTACTGGCTAGCATGTATGTATCAATTGAAGAAACTTTGAAGGAATAACTAGTAGTACTTAAGGTTTCTCAATGATACATCTATGCGTTAGCCTAGTAATCTTACATGCCGCCATTTTGTCGCAACATACTTATATTACCACTTAAAACTAATCATACTATAATTTATACTGCTGGAAAGTTCTTCCTTTATACCTAAAAGCATTTACTGGGCATTTATGGATACATTTTTGACATGATATACAGTTTAAATTAAATGTGATTTTATCTTTTTCTAAGTTAATGTTACCTGTTGGACATTCTCTAACACACTTGTTACATTTAATGCATTCTTCTTCATTTACACTAAGTTTTTTCTTTGCCCAACTTTTAGAGTAAATTAAAAATAGCTTATATACTAATTTTGCTGGTAATAATCTAGCTTTTGATACTCTATTTATACATTCTTTATTTTTTAAAAATTGATCTACAATTATCTTAACTTTTTCAATAGCATTCTTCTTAAGCTCTTCTATTCCTTCTCTTGAATCTTTGTCAAAAGCAACAACGTAATAATTATTAGGCATTTCTATGAACTCTTTTATTATAACTTTTAATCCCTTTTCTTTTAAAATGCCAGCTATATCATCAGGTCCTGAAGCAGTTTTTGCAGCTTGAGTGGAAAATACTATACATTTTCCTCTACATTTTTTCGGTATATTTTCAACAATCCACTTTTTGAAAAGTTGAGGAAACATTTCTGCGTGAATGCAAGCACCAAATACATAAAAATCATAAGCTTTGCTTAAACTTTTGACTTTAGTAATATCAATCATATCACAATCAATTCTGTTGTCTTTAAAGTTTTTTTGAAATTCTCTTGCAATAAATTCTGTATTACCTGTTCCTGAAAAATATACTATAGCACCTTTCATTTATTTTTCCCCCACAAAATTTTTTAAGATAAAGAGGCTTCTAAGCTTTTGATTTATATTTTACTTCTCTAACATACATTTTACAACAAATATAAATAGGTATATATTTTATCGATATATACCTATTTATATTTCTAAAAATCTTATATTATATATAGTTTAACAAGAATTGTAGATAATTAATAAAAAATTTTTTCTAATCTAACATTCTATTTTTGGGATATGTTTTAAAGATTGTTGAGTTCATTATAATTGAGAAATTATAATTCTTATTTAGTATAACTATTGTAGCGTTAAGGACCTTCATTTGTTTGAGCTGTGCGAGTTAATGAAGGTTTAGCTACAATTGTTATACTAAATTTAGAATTATTTTTGATATTATACGAAATCAACAATCTCTTAAAACATAGCCTATTTTTTTAATCCCATTAATTCATCTTTAAAAATTCTTTCATCCATTGTTTTTAAATCAGCTGAAATTATTGGCACGAATCCCATTTGATCTAATACATCTTTTTGAAGATCTACTCCAGGAGCTATTTCTGTAAGAACTAATCCTTCTTCTCTTAATTCAAACACAGCTCTTTCTGTAATATATAGAACCGGTTGTCCAACTTCTAGCGCATAGTCTCCACTGAAAGTTATTTGTTCAACTTGTTCCATAAATTTTTTAGTCTTTCCTTCTTTTTCTATTATAAGTTTGCCATTGTCAACTGCAACCTTTAAGCCGCCTGCAGTAAATGTTCCACAATATATAACTTTTTTAGCATTTTGAGTTATGTTTATGAATCCGCCACACCCAGCTATTCTTGGTCCGAATTTACTTACGTTTATATTTCCTTTAGCATCACATTGTGCTAGTCCTAAATATGCTACGTCAAGTCCGCCTCCATCATAAAAATCAAACTGATATGCTTGATCTAATATAACTTCAGCATTTATAGATGCTCCAAAGTTTCCTCCACCTGCTGGTACTCCACCAACTGGACCAGCTTCAACTGTTAGTGTCATTGTATCTCCAATGCCTTCTTCATTAGCTACTCCAGCTACCATTTCAGGCATTCCTATTCCTAAATTTACTGCAGCATTTTTAGGTAATTCCATAGCTGCTCTTCTTCCTATAATCTTTCTTTCACTTAATGGTTCTGGTTCTATTGAATTCATTGGAATTACTGCTTCTCCACAGAATTCTGGCTTGAACGGCTCTGAGAAAGTTTGCCATGAAGCTTCTCCATCAACAACTACTACGGCATCCACACATATTCCAGGAACTTTAACTAATTTTGGATCTAATGAACCATTAGCTACTACTTTTTTAACTTGAGCTATAACAACTCCACCAGAAGCTTTTGCAGCTTGAGCCATAGATAGAACTTCTACTGTTGCAATTTCTTGTTCTAAAGAAATATTGCCTCTTTCATCAGCATAAGTTCCCTTTATTAGGGCTACATTTACTGGAAATGCTTTGTAGAATAATCTTTCTTGTCCTTCTATGTTAACTACTTTTACAATATCTTCTTTTGTTTTCTCATTTAACTTTCCACCTTCTACACGTGGATCAACAAAAGTTTTTAAGCCTACGTGAGTTATTGTACCAATCTTACCTGCAGCAATATCTCTCATTAAATGAGAAATTACTCCTTGTGGTAAATTATAAGCCTCTATTTTATTCTCTAATGCTAACTTTTGAAGCTTTGGAGCAAGATTCCAGTGTCCACCTATTACTTTACTAACAAGACCTTCGTGTCCCATGTGGTTTAAGCCTTTATCTTTGCCATCACCTTGTCCTGCAGCATAAACTAATGTCATATTTTTAGGACATGCTTCCCCATTTAGAAATTTTTCTTCAATAGCTGCAGTAATTCCTTCTGGGTGTACACCTCCTACGAAACCAGATACAGCAACAGTATCTCCATCTTTAATCATTGCAATAACTTCTTCCATTGTTTTTATTTTTGAAGCCATTTTTTTCTCCTCCTTCTATTATTCAACATTATGAAAT
>JAYFRK010000642.1:0-2815 GCA_034925975.1 Clostridium sp. | reverse complement strand
CTATATTTTATTCCTATGACTCCATGGATAGGCTAAAACAAGTACAAGCTATATCCTCAGAGGGAAAACTTGAAGTATTTCCTCTTGAAGGGAGCACAACAGGAACAAAGGGTACAAGCCCATCTATAAATAATGCAATATTTGCAGATGATGAAAATGGGAAATCGGTACTTAAAGCAGTAGATAATAATAAGCTTGTGTACTCTCTAGGGCTAGGGTTAAATTCAGGAACTATGGCGACTTGGATAAAACCAGGTACTAGTACAACTACAAGATATGTACTTGATTCTCAGTTAAGCAGCAATGCTTCTATGTTAAGCATGTATCTAGATACAAGCAATAAATTGAACCTAGCAGTAAGAAATATTGACGGAACTTGGAAAACAATTATAACCTCTACAGATACTGCTGCAAACAGTACATGGAATTATGCAGCCTTTAACTGGAGCAAAGATGCTAATAATATACTTACATTTAATTTATATTTAAATGACAAAGTATACACAGTAACTAACATAGATGCAGCAACTATAAAAGATTTTACAGGAGCTACAACTTCACTTGGTATGCATAACTCAGGACTCTATTCAATAAACGGGTTAATGGATCAGTTTATATACTCTAAGGAAGCTTTAGCTAAAGCAGATATAGATGTTATTCGTAGTGCTGGAAGAGGAAACTATCTTTGGTTAAATACCATAAAAAATAGTTACACCTATGAAAATGATAAAATAAAGACAGTAAGTCATAATGGATTTAGCTATACTTTCAACTATGACGGAGCAGATAACAATACTGAGGTTAATGTAGGAAGCCAGAATTTAATCACTAATGTATTCCAAGATAGAACAAAACTACCTTTAAGCTCTACCTACGGTAATGGACATACAGTGTCTTATAAATACGATAGCGAGGATAGAATAAGTTCTAAGCTAATCAACGGAGAAGAAAAATTTAAATATTCTTATGATGCCAGCGGCAACTTAGGAATCCTTGAAGACTTAATAAACAGAGTAAACTATAGATACATCTACGATGCTTCAGACAGACTTACAAAAATAAAAGAGTCTAATGGAAATATAATCACCTACAACTATGACAAGGGAAGCAATTTAAGTACTTTCCAAGAAAAAGTAAGTGGAAGAGGATATATAACTTCCTATGACTATGATAAAGACAACAGACCTACAAACATTTACTACAATAATCCATTGAACAATAATGAAAATATGGAGTATTTCTCACTAAATAACAGCACACTAGGTTCAAAAGGAACAAAGCCATATAGTGAGACAGGCTCTAGCTTTACAAAAGATCTAGCAATAGCTGCAGAACAAAAGGGAAAAAATGTTTTAACAACATCTGAAAGCACTAAAATACTATATGATTTAGGAATAAAAAAAGACCAAGGAACCCTAGGAATATGGTTTAACACCAAAGGTGGTACAACAAATAGATATATACTAGCATCAGAAGGAAATGGAAGCTTACTAAGTCTTTACTTAGACAGTAATAATAAGCTTAACCTAGCTGTAAGAGATAGTGCCGGAGGCTGGCTAACTTTAATAACATCTACAGAAGCTATAACAGCAAATACATGGAACTACGGAGCCTTCACTTGGAGCGTATCAGGAACTACCTTAAATGCAAAATTGTATCTAAATGATAAAGTTTATTCAGGAAGCACTACAAGTTTCAAAGACTTTACAGGAGCAAAAACAGCAGTTGGAGGAACTGTATCAGGCAGCAATCAGCTAAATGGACAGCTAGAAGGTCTAAGCAGCTATAACACAGCATTGTCTTCTGAAGAAATAAATAGCCTATATACAAATGGAAGAGGAAACTGGGTAAACTATAAGTATGACAGCCTAGGAAGACTAACTGATAGATCACTAAATACAGGATTAAGTGACTTTATAACAAAATACACATTTGAAGCAGGAGCTGCTGCAAATACTACTACCACAAAAGTAAATGAAATAGACAATAATGGGAAAAAGATATCTTACACCTATGACGGCAATGGTAATATTAAAACAATCACCGATGGTGGTAAGGTAATAACTTATTACTATGATGAACTAAATCAGCTTACAAGAGAAGATAATCAGGTACTAAATAAAACTATAACTTATTCCTATGATGCTGGAGGAAATATTCTAAGCAAAGCAGAATATCCATACACTACAGGAACTTTAGGAACACCGACTTCCACAATATCCTACGGATATGGGGATGCCAATTGGAAGGATAAGCTTGCAAACTTTAATGGGAAGGATATAACCTATGATGCCATAGGAAATCCCCTAACCTATGATGGCTACAGCTTTACCTGGCAACAAGGAAGACAACTAGTAGGCCTAAAAGGAAATGGTAAAGATGTAAGCTTTAAGTACAATGTTGATGGAACACGAACTGAAAAAACAGTGAATGGAGTAACAACAAAGTATCATCTTGTAGGGGATAGAGTAACCTTTGAGGATAATGGTACTGATAAGATTTATTACACATATGATGATGACAGTAATCTTGTAAGTATAAATTTAAATGGCACAGAATACTACTACATTAGAAATGCTCAAGGTGATATAATTGGGTTGTACGATAAAAATGGTACGCAGGTTGTAAGCTATACTTATGATTCTTGGGGTAAGATTATATCCATTGATGGAAGTCTTAAAGATAGTGTAGGAGTAAAGAATCCGTATAGATATAGAGGATATAGGTATGATACCGAGACTGGGTTATATTATTTACAAAGCCGTTACTATAGTCCAGAGTGGGGTAGGTTTATTAATATAGATAGCTATATAGG
>JAYFRK010000449.1:0-16350 GCA_034925975.1 Clostridium sp. | reverse complement strand
TTAAACTGTTGAAACACCATCCCCATTTTTTCTCTTTGCTTATTTATATCATTATTTTTATCAGTAATAGATTTTCCTTCAAAGATTATTTCTCCATCTGTAGGTTCTTCTAAAAGGTTAAGACATCTTAAGAAGGTACTTTTACCTGAACCTGAAGGTCCTATTACAACCACAACTTCTCCTTTTTTTATATGGGTATTTACTCCCTTTAAAACCTCTAAATTTCCGAACTTCTTAACTAGATTATTTACCTTAATCACTTACCTTCATCCTCCTTTCAGCAACACCTAATAATTTTGAAAGTCCAAAGGTTAATACAAAATACATAACCGCTGCCATAATATAAGGTGTGAATATCTTATAGGTAGCTCCTGATGCTACTCTTGCATTAAACATAAGTTCATGTATTCCAACTACAGAGATAATCGCTGACTCTTTAATTACTGTTATAAACTCATTTCCAAGTGATGGTAGTATACTTTTTATAGCTTGTGGTATTATTATATATCTCATTGCCATCTTATAATTTAAACCAAGAGATCTGGCAGCTTCCATTTGACCTTTATCAATGGATTGAATTCCTCCTCTTATTATTTCTGCTACATAAGCTGTACTATTTATTGTCAACGCTAAAATAACAGAAGCAAAGTCCGTAAGATTAGTTCCAAAGGCATCTAATTGAGGTAACTCAAATCCAATCATAGGTAATCCATAATATAAAATATATAATTGCACTAATAGTGGAGTTCCTCTTACAATCTCTACAAAAGTTGAAGAAACACCTCTTAATAATTTATTACTTGAAAGCTTCATTAAAGCAAATAATATTCCAAAAACAACGGCAAAAATCACTGTAAAAAATGCTATCATAACAGTTATTCCTGCACCACTTAGAAAGTATCCAAAATATTTAGATACAAATTCTAAAACCTCTCCCATTAAAATTCCTCCTACCTTAACAAAAGATAATGACACGGTGCCATTATCTTTTGATTTTAAAATTTATTCATTTATTACTATTATTTATTCATAACTCTTGTATTATTATTGTTGTTTAATTACACTTGCTGCATCAATAAATTTATTTATTTTATCTTCTGATAATAATCTATCTATTGTTTTATTTACTACTTCAACTAAATCTTTACTACCCTTTTGGACTCCTACAGCAGAACCTCCATCTGGATCTTGAACTTTTACATCTGATAATGCTAGACCTTTTTCTTGAGCTACATAAGCTTTAGCTACTGGATACTCAATAACAATAGCATCAACCTTTTTAGTTTTCAAAGAAAGAATAAGTTCTGTAACTTTTCCAAGAGAAGTAACTTTTTTAGCTTTTATTTGTTCTTTTGCTATCTTTTCTTGAATTGAAGATGTTTGAGCTCCTACCTTAACTGCTGCTAAGCTTTCTAGCGTATTAAACTTTTCTTTATCTTCAGCTCTTACTATTACACTTTGGTCAGCTTTAAGATATATCTTGGAAAAATCAACTTCCTTCATTCTTTCAGCAGTTGGAGTCATTCCTGATATAACTAAATCAATTTTTCCTGTCTTTAGTGAAGGAATAAGTCCATCAAAGTCCATATCCTTAATTTCAAGCTGAACTCCAAGATCTTTTGCAATTTCCTTTGCAATTTCAATGTCAAAACCTACTATTTGGTCTTTTCCATCCTTCATTGTATGAAATTCATATGGTGGATAGTCTGCACATGTTCCAAGTACTAGCTTTCCTGCCTTTTTTATTTGATCAACTTTTGATTGGCTTTGGTTTGCTCCATCTTTTTGTTGAGTTTCTTGTTTATTATTTTCATTTGCAGCCTTATTGCCACAGCCTACTAATGCTAAACCTAAGCACATTACTAGAGCAATCATAACTGCTGTCATCTTTCTAATTTTAATCATTTATATTCCCCCTAGTTATCATCTTCCGCATTATTATACATCAAGATTTATATTTATTCAACTATTTTATATTAATATTTATAAAAAAATATTGATTATTTATAAGCAACTTCTGGGTACTTATCTATATAAATACTAAAAGTGATTGTACCTTTTGTGCAATCACTTTTCCAATATATTATCATATATTTTATTATAAATTAATATGAACAACTATAAATATTGTCCTATGTTTCTATATTTAGAGTATCTTTTTTCCAAAGTACTCCTTATATTATCTTTTAACTCCTTAAATGGCACCTTTAAAAGCTCGTCTTTTATAGCCTTAGCCATCATATCCACATCTTTATGAGCTCCACCTTCTGGTTCCTGTATAACTTTGTCTATTATATTATATCCTTTTATATCTTGAGCTGTTATCTTCATTATAGCAGCAGCTTCTTTTACTCTTGAAGAATCTTTCCATAATATACTTGCAAATCCTTCTGGTGAAAGCACAGAATAAACAGCATGTTCAAGCATCCATATTTCATCTCCAATAGATAATGCAAGTGCTCCTCCACTACCGCCTTCTCCTATAACTATGGATATAATTGGAGTTTTTAAATTAGACATTTCCATAAGGTTTCTGGCAATAGCTTCACCTTGTCCTCGCTCTTCTGCATCCATTCCACAGTAAGCACCTGGAGTATCTACAAAGCATATTACCGGTCTATTAAATTTTTCAGCCTGTTTCATTAACCTTAAGGCTTTTCTATACCCTTCTGGACTTGGCATTCCAAAATTTCTTTTTATATTTTCTTTCATATTTCTGCCCTTTTGTTGTGCTATTACTGTTACAGGCATGCTATTTAATTTAGCAATTCCTCCTATAATACAGGCATCATCTTTATAATATCTATCCCCATGCAGTTCGATAAAAGAATCAAAAATTCTTTCTATATAATCAAGTGCTGTAGGGCGTTCTAACAACCTTGATAATGTAAGCTTATCAAATGGAGATAGATTTTTATACACACTACTCTTAAGTTTTTCTAGTTTTTCCTCTAGCCTGTTTATTTCAAGTGATAAATCTACTTCTTTCCCATTAGAGAATTTTTTTAACTCATCTATTCTGTTACTAAGCTCATTTATTTTTTTTTCGCACTCCAGCATCCTAGCATCTCCTTTACAAGGGTGACAAAATAACCTTAAAATAACTCATAAACTCTACTTTAATGCATATCTAAAATTTTATATAGCACCTTTTTTAATTCCTGCCTTTTAACAATCTTATCTAAAAAGCCGTGTTCTAATAAAAATTCTGCACTTTGAAAACCTTCTGGCAGCTTTTGCTTTATAGTCTGTTCTATAACTCTTTGCCCTGCAAACCCTATAAGAGTTCCTGGCTCAGATATTAGTATATCTCCTAACATCCCAAAGCTTGCTGTAATTCCACCAGTTGTAGGATCAGTTAATACAGATATATATGGCAGTCCTTCTTCACCATGTCTTGCAATAGCAGCACTTGTTTTTGCCATTTGCATAAGTGAGAACATTCCTTCCTGCATTCTAGCTCCTCCAGAAGCTGTAAATATAATAATCGGCAATCTATGTTTTGTGGCATTTTCTATAGCCCTAGTTATTTTCTCTCCAACTACTGAGCCCATACTTCCCATCATAAAGTTACTGTCCATAACTGCAATTACTGCATCTTTGCCATATATTTTGCCGTATCCTGTAACTACTGCTTCGCTCAGTCCTGTTTCTTCTTTTAAACTATTAATCTTTTCTTCATATCCTTCAAAGTCTAGTGGATTAACTGTTTGAAGGTTTTTGTCAAGTTCTCTGAAAGTTCCTGTATCAATGATAAATTCTATTCTTTCTCTAGAATTCATTCTGTAATGTTTTCCACAAAATGTACATACTTTAAAATTATCTTCTAAATCTTTCTTGTATATTGTTTTTCCACAACTACTACATTTAATCCACATCCCATTAGGTATATTGGGACCTTTTTCTTGGCTTTGTTGATCATTTTGCACTTCATTTTTTAATGTTATATACTTAGTCTTTTTAAATATAGGATTAAATTTAAACATAAAAATTCACCCACCTTAAACAACAATACACTAATTGCTGCTTTGGAATAATGTTTTAATTATCAATTGTCAAACTCTTAATAATTAAATTCTCTACCAATAAATCCAGTATTATATGATCCTTCTTCAAATATTTCATTATACAATATTTCAAGTTGAAACTCTATATTAGTATCTATACCACTTATAACAAGTTCTTCTAAAGCTCTTTTCATTTTAGATATAGCTTCTTCTCTATTCTTTCCATGTACTATAAGTTTTGCAATCATAGAATCATAATTTGGAGGAAGTTTATACCCTTCATAAATGCCACTATCAATTCTTATTCCATTTCCCCCTGGAATATGTTGAATATTTATTATTCCAGGTGATGGTCTAAATCCCATCTTAGGGTTTTCTGCATTTATTCTGCATTCTATTGAGTGTCCATTTATCTTAACCTCTTCTTGAGTAAGTTCTATTCTTTCTCCTGCTGCTATTTTAATTTGTTCCTTTACTAGGTCCATACCTGTTATCATTTCTGTAATTGGGTGTTCAACCTGTATTCTTGTATTCATCTCCATGAAGTAAAAGTTATTTTTGTCATCTAATAAAAATTCTATAGTACCTGCACTTTTATAACCTACTGCTGAGGCCGCCTTTACAGCTACTTCACCCATTTTCCTTCTTAATTCCTCAGTCATTACAGGGCACGGTGTTTCCTCTAAGACCTTTTGATTTTTCCTTTGAATTGAGCAATCCCTTTCATTAAGATGAATTATGTTACCATAGTTATCTCCTAAGATTTGAAACTCAACATGTCTAGGATTTTCAATGAATTTTTCTATATACATAGTATCATCACCAAAGGATATTCTAGCTTCCCCTTTTGCTGCTTCAAAGGCCTTCTTTAGTTCTTCACTGTCTTTTACGATTCTTATTCCTCTTCCTCCGCCGCCAGCAGAGGCTTTAACCATTACAGGATATCCTATCTTTTCTGCAGCATCTAATGCTTCGTCTAAAGTTTCTACGCTTCCCTCAGTACCTGGTATTACAGGAACTCCTGATTTTATCATTATTTCTCTTGCTTTTGACTTATTTCCCATGTTTTCTATAGCTTCCACTTCTGGACCTATAAAAACTATATTACAATCTTTACACATCTGAGCAAACTTGCTATTTTCTGATAAAAACCCAAACCCAGGATGAATAGCTTGAGCACCACTTAATACTGTAGCACTTATTATATTTTCCATATTTAAATAGCTTTCCTGTGGTTTTGCTGGCCCAACGCAGACAGCTTCATCTGCTAAACTTACATGTAAGGAATCTCTATCTATTTCAGAATATATGGCAACTGTTTCTATTCCCATTTCCCTACAAGCTCTAATTATTCTAACTGCAATTTCTCCTCGATTAGCAATTAAAATTTTACTAAACATATTTTCACCTACTTCCCTATGGCAAACATCAATTCAGCCTCAGCTGCCTTCTCTCCATTTACAGTGGCTATAGCTCTAGCAATTCCAGCAGGACCCTTCATCTTTATCATCTCAACTTCCAACCTAAGTACATCTCCTGGAACAACTTTACGTCTAAACTTAGCTTTGTTTATTCCACCAAAGTAAGCAATTTTACCTTTATATTCTTCCATACTTAAAAGAGCTATGGCTCCTACCTGTGCTAATGCCTCTACTATAAGTACTCCCGGCATAACAGGTTCTTGTGGAAAATGTCCAGCAAAGAAATACTCATTCATAGTTACATTCTTGTACCCTACTGCTCTCTTTCCACTTTCTAGTTCCTCTACTTTATCTACAAGTAAAAATGGATATCTATGTGGTATAATCTCTTGAATTTCTTTTATTCCTAGTAACATATACTTTTCCTCCACTCTACTTCTTAACTCTAAATAGTGGCTGACCATATTCAACCATATCTTCATTTTCTACTAGTATTTCTACTATCTCATAATCCTCTTCTGCTTCCACTTCATTCATAAGTTTCATTGCTTCTATTATACAAAGTGTATCTCCTTTTTTAACTTTACTTCCTACAGTTACAAAAGGATCCTCTTCTGGTGAAGATGAAGCATAGAAAGTTCCAACAATAGGTGACTTTATAGTTGATGTATTATCTAGCTCTTGCACTCTATTTTCATCAGCTCTGCTATCTGAAATTACCTTTTCAAAGCTTACTTCATTAAGAACTTCATTTGAATTTGTTTGAGCTTCATGTATATTATTTTCTCTTAATGAAACACTAGGAGTTCTTTCATCTAATTTATTCATTTTTATATGAATACCTTCAGATTCAATTTCAAATGAAGTTAATTTAGAATCACTTACAGTTTTTATAAGCTCTTGAATACTCTTATAATCCATTTTTCTACCTCTCATCCCACTTTTTTAGAACTATTGTTGAGTTATGTCCTCCAAAGCCTAATGAGTTAGACATTGCATATCTTACTTCTTGCTCTCTTCCTACATTTGGAACACAGTCTAAATCACATTCCTCATCTGGGACTTTATAACCAATAGTTGCAGGTACAAATCCTTCCTCTAATGCTTTAGAGCATATAATAGCTTCAATTGCCCCTGCTGCGCCTAATAAATGGCCTGTCATAGACTTTGTTGAACTAACCGGTATATTATTTGCCATATCTCCAAATACACTTTTAATTGCAGCTGTTTCAAACTTATCGTTATATGGTGTACTTGTTCCATGAGCATTTATATAATATATCTCTTCTTCTTTTATACCAGCATCTAAAATAGCTAGTTTCATAGCTCTAGCTCCACCTTCTCCATTTGGTGCTGGAGATGTCATATGGTATGCATCACAAGTTGCTCCATATCCTACAACTTCTGCATATATTTTAGCTCCCCTCTTTTGGGCATGTTCTAATGACTCAAGTATTAATATTCCTGATCCTTCTCCCATAACAAAGCCGTCTCTTTCCTTATCAAAAGGTATCGATGCTCTTAACGGATCTTCACTTGTGCTTAAAGCTGTAAGTGAAGTAAATCCTGCTAGTGCAAGAGGAGTTATAGATGCCTCAGTTCCTCCAGCTATAATAACATCAGAGCTTCCGCTTCTTATGTTATGGAATGCTTCCCCTATAGCATGAGTACCTGTGGCACAAGCTGTAACTATGGAAGTACAAATTCCCTTTGCACCAAACTTTATAGCTATATTACCTGCAGCCATATTACCTATAATCATAGGAATAAAGAAAGGGGATATTCTACCTGGTCCTTTCTCTAAAAGCTTTTGATGTTGCTCTTCTATAGTTGCTATGCCACCTATACCTGAACCTACAATTACTCCAAATCTTTCACTATCTATAGTCTCTAAGTTAAGCTCTGAATTCTTTATAGCCTCATCTGCAGCTACCATAGCAAATTGACAAAACTTATCCATGCTTCTAGCTTCTCTTTTGTCCATATAATCACTAACATTAAAATCTTTAACTTCAGCTGCTAATTTAACCTTAAATTCGGTTGTATCAAAAGCGGTTATTTTATCTATTCCACATTTTCCTTGTTTTACACTATTCCAAAAGCTTTTTGCATCATTTCCTATAGGAGTAACAGCTCCTATTCCAGTGATAACTACTCTATTTTTCACTTTCATTTACCTCCTCTAAATGTGCATTCCACCATCTACACTAATAACTTGACCTGTAATATATGATGCCATATCAGACGCTAAAAACGCTGCAGTATTGGCTATATCTTCTGGACTTCCTAGTCTTTTTAAAGGAATATTTGCCTTAATATTTTCCTTTACTTTTTCTCCTAAAGTCTCTGTCATATCTGTTTGAATAAATCCTGGAGCTATAGCATTTGCAGTTATTCCTCTACTTGCAATTTCCTTTGCAACAGATTTTGTAAGGCCAATTATTCCAGCCTTAGCTGCTGCATAATTTGCTTGACCTGCATTACCTGAAAGCCCAACCACAGAAGAAATATTAATTATTTTTCCACTTCTTTGTTTTATCATTACAGGTATTGCATGCTTAATACAATTAAATACCCCTTTAAGGTTAACTTCTATTACCTTATCAAATTCTTCTTCCTTCATTCTCATAATAAGTGAATCCTTAGTTATACCTGCATTGTTAACAAGAATATCTACCGAACCTAACTTCTCCATAGCTTCATCTATTATTCTCTTTGAATCTTCAAAGCTACTTACATCTCCTTGAATTGCTAATGCCTTAACACCTTTACTTTCTATTTCCTTAACTACTTCTTGAACTGAATTTATATCGCTTCTATAATTTAAAACTACGTTAGCTCCCAGCTCTGCAAATTTTATAGCAATTGCTCTTCCTATTCCTCTGCTTGCACCAGTAACTATAGCATTTTTACCTTTTAGCATAATTGTCTCCATTAAAATCCTCCTATAAACATTACCTATTTAATGTTAGACTTCCTTTAGCGCTTCAATAGTTGCATTTAATGATTTTAAGTCCTCTACATTTAATACTTTCACATTTCTATCTATTTTCTTTACAAAACCACTTAATGCTTTTCCTGGACCTATTTCAATAAAAGTATTTATACCGTCCCTTATCATTCCTCTAATTATGTCTTCCCACATAACAGAACTCTTAACTTGCTTTCTTAATAATTCTTTAACAGATCCCTTATCTTTTATATAATCCCCTGTAACATTAGTCATCACAGGTATTTTCATATCACCTAATTCCATATTTTGAAGTTCATTATAAAGTTTTTCTCCAGCTTCTTTCAGCATTGATGTATGGAATGGTGCACTAACCGGAAGAATCATAGCACGTTTTGCGCCTAATTCTTTTGCTTTGTTACAAGCAGCATTTACAGCTTCTATTTCCCCGGCAATAACTATCTGAGAAGGACAATTATAATTTGCCACTTCTATAATTCCAGCCTCTTTTGACAGTTCACAAGCTTCATTTACTTTATCTCTGTCTAATCCCATTATGGCTGCCATTGTTCCTATGCCTTCTGGAACAGCTTCCTGCATGAACTTACCTCTTTTTTTAACTAGCTTAACTGCATCCTTGAATTCTAAAACACCACTGTAAACCAAAGCAGAATATTCTCCAAGGCTAAGTCCTGCTGCTACTTCTCCTTTGATTCCATTTATCTCTAATGCCTTTAGTGCTGCTATACTAGTAGTTACAATAGCTGGTTGAGTATTCTCTGTTTTATCTAAATCTTCTTTATTGCCTTCAAAGCATAAATTACTAATTGAAAATCCTAATGCCTTATCTGCTTCTTCAAAAATTTCTCTAGATTCTTTTATATTTTCATAAAGATCTTTACCCATTCCTATATACTGAGCCCCTTGCCCAGCAAATATAAATGCTATTTTGTTCATAATAAACCCCCACTATACTTTATAATGAAAAATACTATTCACATAAACTTTTTAAGTTGGTTTTTTCAATTACACTTATTGCTTCATTGAACATTTCTTCAATTATTTCTTTACAGCTTTGCTCTTTCTTTATAAGACCTGCTATTTGTCCTGCCATAACAGAACCCATATCAACATCTCCATCTCTAGCTGCCTTTGGCAGTGCTCCTCTTCCTAATTCTTCAAATTTCTCCAGGCTGCATCCTTCTTTTTCAAGAATAGCGTACTCTCTTGTAAGTCTATTTCTCAATACTCTAACTGGATGTCCTGTTGGTCTTCCTGTTACAACAGTATCAATATCTTTAGCCTTAATTACTCTATCTTTATAATTTTTATGAGCAGTACACTCATTAGCTACTAAAAATCTTGTTCCCACTTGGATGCCTGATGCTCCAAGCATAAATGCTGCCGCAACTCCTCTTCCGTCTCCTATGCCCCCTGCAGCTATTACGGGAATGTCTACTGCATCCACTATTTGAGGAATAAGTGACATAGTTGTGATTTCTCCAATATGTCCTCCAGCCTCACAGCCTTCCGCAACTATAGCATCTGCTCCGCTTCTTTCCATTCTCCTTGCTAAGGCCACAGAAGCAACTACTGGTATTACAGTAATTCCATGTTGTTTCCACATTTCCATATACTTTCCTGGGCTGCCTGCGCCTGTAGTAACTACTTTTACCCCTTCTTCGCATACCATCTTTGCTACTTCGTCCGCATTATCACTTAAAAGCCTTATATTTACTCCAAAAGGCTTATCCGTAAGCTGTTTTGCTTTTCTTATTTCTTCTCTAATATACTCAACAGGAGCATTAGCTGCTGCTATAATTCCAAGTCCTCCAGCATTTGATACCGCAGACGCTAAGGAACTATCAGCTATCCAAGCCATTCCCCCTTGAATTATGGGATACTTTATTCCTAACTTTTTAAATAAAGCAATATTACTCATATTAACCTCCCTATGAAATAAGACTGCTGAAATAAAAGCAGTCTTATGTTTTTAACACCTTAATTATTCAGTCTTTGAGTTTATATATTCAACTAAATCGCCTATAGTTTTTATACCTTCGAGATCTTCGTTAGATATTTCTAAATTGAATTCATCTTCAAGCTCCATAGCTATTTCAAATATATCTAGAGAATCAACTCCTAAATCTTCTTGAAATTTTGAAGTTAGAGTTACTTCTCCTTCTCCTATTCCTAAATGATCAGCTATAACCTTTTGAACTTTTTCAAATATCATGATATGCCCTCCTAAATTAAATTATTTATTTTATTTATTTTTTATTTATCACTTAATTTTTTTAATTCCACTCTATTAGTTGTGCGCCAAAGGTAAGACCTCCACCAAATCCAACTAATATAATCTTATCGCCTTTTTGCAATAAACTTTTTTCATTCATTTCATTTAATGCAATAGGAATGCTTGCACCTGATGTATTGCCATATTTGTCTAGATTGATGTAAAACTTAGACAGATCCATCTTTAGCTTTTTAGAAGCAAGCTCAATTATTTTCATATTCGCCTGATGTGGAACTATATATTTTATATCCTCTAAGCTATAATCCGTATTTTTTAATACTTCATTTATAGAACGCACTATTACCTTAACCGCAAACTTAAAAACTTCTCTTCCATTCATTGATAAGGTATCTCTATAAGTTTCATCTAAATCATAATAAGGATTTTTAAGTGGTGCTGCTCCACACATTAAGTGCTCTCCTCCAGTACCATCAGATCCTGTATACTGTGATATAATTCCACCCTTATCACTTTTTTCAAGTACAACTGCTCCTGCACCATCTCCAAATAGAACACAAGTATTTCTATCATTCCAATTTAATATTTTAGATAATGTTTCTGCTCCTATAACTAATGCTCTTTTCTTTTGTCCAGTCATTATAAATTGTGAAGCTATACTAACCGCATATATAAACCCTGTACAAGCTGCGCTGATATCAAAGCAAGTTGCATTTATTGCTCCTATATTCTTCTGAACAATGCATGCTGTAGACGGAACAAAACAGTCTGGTGTAGCTGTTGCCACAATAATTAAATCCAGATCTTCTGGTTTTAATCCTGACTTTCTTATAGCTTCTTCACCAGCTTTTGTTGCAATATCTGAAGTTTGTTCACCTGTTGATATTCTTCTTTCTTTTATTCCCGTTCTGTCACTTATCCATTCATCGCTAGTATCTACAATTTTTGATATATCATCATTTGTAATAATCTTTTCTGGAGCATAGCTTCCAGTGCCTACTATACTAACTTTAAACATAATATTATTCCTTCTCATTTTGATTTTTTATAATATACTTATTTTTAAAGAAATCATTTAATTTACCAAGAGCTGTAGCTAACAATTTCTCTTCTCCTTCTGACAATCCTTCAATAGTTGCTTTAATCATATCAGAGTGAAATTTTTCATGAACTCTGTAAGCTAACTTGCCTTTTCTAGTAAGAATAACCTTAACTACCCTTCTGTCATTCTCATCTCTTCTTCTTTCAGCATACCCTTTTTTAACTAAATTATTTATTGCTATTGTCAGTGTACCTACCGTTATTCCCAGGTCATTTGCTATCTCTGACATAGTTCTAGAAGTATACATTCCTATAGCATCAATGGTATGGACTTCCGTCACTGAAAGGTCGTTAAGCTTTCCAGACTTTAAAGCAGTTTGCTCTATTGTTAAGATTTCATTAAAAGTATCTACCAGCAATTCATTTAGAATAGCTTTTATACACTTCTCCACCATATCACGCTCTTTTCGCCTTTAAATCTTAGTTATTATATAATATATATTTCGATAATCAAATATTTTGATAATCAAAGTATATATTATAGATAAAACTCTGTCAATTAAAAAATTACAGCACAATATGTAATTAAATTACATATTGTGCTGTAATTTTTTAAGATTATATTTAATTTTCATGAGATTATTATTGATAGATTCCCTATTTATGTATCATTTTACTTATCTCTTGTTATAACCATACTAACATGTTCAATTCCAGCCTCAAAGTATTTATCTCCAAAAGCTTTAAATCCTAACTTTTCGTAAAACTTTTGTACTCGTGACTGAGCATGTATATAAATTTTTTCATGTCCTTCACTAAATGCTTTGTCTATAAGATTTTTTACTACCACTTGGCCAAAATGTTTTGATCTATATTCTTTTAAAACTGCAATTCTTCCAAAGAATACCTGCCCATCACTTTCAAACATTCTACCTGTGGCTATGGGCTTGTCTTCATTATAGATAATTATATGATCTGCATAATTATCTATATCATCCAGCTCCATTTCTTCTGGAACATTTTGTTCCTTCACAAACACCTGATTTCTTATTTGGAATGCATCTTTAATTCCATCTTTCCCCTTAAACCATAAAATATTATTCATTTTTATACCCCCCATATATTATTTAATTTTAAGCGTTCTAAATCTATTAATCGCTGCTGCCAATTCATATTTTCTTGGCAATGCAAAACCCTAATAATTATATTATATATAATTATTAGGGTTTTGCGGAGTCCCGTTAACTCTTATCTCAAAATGAACATGGGGCCCTGTGCTTTTTCCTGTATTCCCTACATCTCCTATATGCTCACCTTTTTTTACCTCATCACCTAATTTAACTCTAATCAGATTACAATGAGCGTATATAGTCTCCAAATCATTACCATGGTCTATCTTTATAACCTTACCATATCCCTCCATCCATCCTGCATAGGATATCTTTCCATCCATAGCTGCATATATAGGAGCCCCTATATTATTAGCAATGTCTATTCCTTTATGCATTTTGCCCCACCTCATACCGAAATCTGAACTTACTTTCCCATCATTAGGTCTAAGTAACTTAGTCTTCTTACCTATTACTGCTTTATTACTTGATTTATCACTTGCTTTATTGCTTACTTTTTTACTTTTATTATAATTTGGCTTCTTCTCTTCTATCTTTACAAAATCAGATTTACTGCCACCTAATATGATATTTTTTATTTCTTCCTTAGTTGTTACATCTTCATGAGAAATGTGTACTTTATCCCAAGTAAACTTATCCTTAAACTTGAAATTTTTAAATGTTTTATTAAGTTCATTCTGTAGATTTATAAGATCCATTTCAAATTCTTCTTTATTCTTTATATAAAAAGTATATTCATTGTTCATTTTAATCTCATATGCATTGGGTTTATATTTTACATAAAATGCATAACATATTAGAAATGTTGTTATTATTAATACTAAATAGCAAAGCTTTCTTTGGTTACTACTCAGATATTCCAAAATTATAGCACTCCCTTCATCTATTTCTAATATTCCCTAAGTCTTGTAAAATATAATCATATACATAATTTTTAATTTAATTAATTGTAATTATTGTATATAATTAATTTATCTAAATAAAACTAATAGACAATTTCATTGAGATAAATTCTACATTTTGTTATAATTAATCATATTGAGCACTATATATAGTGCTATTAAAAATGGAAAGGTAGCGATTACATGAGCACATTCATGTTTAAACACAAAAATACTGAATATACTCCTGTTAGCAATATATTTATAGATAACTTTATGTCAAAAGCTCGTGGAGAATATATAAAAGTTTATCTTCTCGGATTAAGGTATTGCTTATCCGGGGAATTAGGAGTAAACTCTTCAAGTATAGCAAATACATTGCAATTATTAGAAAGTGATGTTATGAATGCTTGGAACTATTGGAATGAACAAGGAATAATTAAGATAACTCAAATAGATACCATGGGAAATTACGCAATCGAATTTTTAGAACTTAATACTTCTATAGAAGAATCAGATGATAGTATTAGCCTTCTATCGGAATTAAAAAATACCTCTATAAAAGATATGATGGAAGATATAGAAAAGCTTCTTGGAAGGCCTCTATCCAATAGAGAAATGACTATGTATTTAACTTGGCAAAAAGATTTCGGATTCTCTCCTGAATTAATACTACTACTTATACAATATAGTGTATCAAAGGGCAAAACAGATTATAGATATATTGAAAAAATAGCCATTGCATGGCATGATTCTAAAATAAAAACTGTAGATGATGCACAATCATTTATAAAGATGCATGAAGATAAATGGATAAGTATAAAAAAAATATTAAAATACTTAGGAATCCAAAATACTGATATAATGAAACCACAGGAACAGATGATTGAAAAATGGCTTAACGTATATAAGTTTTCTCCAGAATTGATATACAAAGCCTGCGATATTTGTTTTGAAAGGTTAAATAAAACAGAGTTTAAATATATAGATGCTATATTAAATAACTGGTTTACCAGTGACATAAAAACACTAGAAGATATAGAGAAGAAAGATAAAATAAAAGGTAACTTTAAGAAAAATGTCTACAATAATGGGAAAAATGATTCCTTTAACAACTATGAACAACGCTCTTATGATTTTGATGAATTAGAAAAAAAATTATTAGGATGGGATACTAATGATTAAAGGTTATCAATCTGAAATATTAAAACTATATGAAAATATTAGAGAAACTGAGAAAAATGCCTTAAAAACGAGAAAAAAAGAGGTTTATGAAAAATGCCCTGAAATCGCCTATATAGAAAAGCAAATAAATAAGCTTTGCATACAACTTTCTATAAGCTCTTTTAAGCCTTTAAAAAATAGAAAAGAATACTTAAATCAACTAAAGGAGCAAGTAACGGATCTTAGAATAAAAAAATCTGAATTATTAGTAGCTAATGGATATGATATAGATTATCTTAATATGCATTACAGATGTAAAAAGTGTGAAGATACAGGGTATATAGGTACTAATAGATGTGATTGTTATAAGAAAAATTTAGTTAAATTGTATCATAAAGATTCTGAGTTAGGAGAAATATTGCTTACAAATAATTTTAGTAATTTTAAATATGATTATTACTCTACTAACCGTACTAATGATAATATTAAAAGTTCTAGAAAAAATATAGAAGAAATATTAAAAATAAGCATGTACTTTATAGAAACCTTTTCCGATAACAATGATAATTTACTTTTTTACGGTAATTCCGGAACAGGTAAAACATTTCTAACTCATTGTATAGCTAAAGAACTTCTAGATAGGGGTTATTTAGTTATTTACAAAACAGCAGAAGAATTGTTAAAAAATCTAAGAGAAATTCGCCTCGAAAACAACGATGAATTGGAATACCTGCTTTTTAACTGCGATCTTTTAATTATCGATGATTTAGGTACTGAACAAATAAATAATTTCTCTAAAACAGAATTATTTAACCTTCTAAATAAAAAGTTAATAAGGGGTAAGAAAATGATAGTATCCACAAATTACACTTTAGAAGGACTTTCAAAGACCTATTCAGAGAGGATAACTTCAAGACTTTTCGGCAATTTTACTTTATGTAAATTTTACGGAGACGATATAAGAGTAAAAATAAACTTAAATAAAATGAAAAACCAAAACTTATAATACAAAGAAGCTTAAAACTATTAGGTTTTAAGCTTCTTTTATACTTAAAACAGAACCAAATAAAAAAAAAATTAAGTTATAAACTTAAGATTTTTGGTGCTGGCACCAGGACTTGAACCCGGAACCTACTGATTACAAGTCAGTTGCTCTACCAGTTGAGCCATGCCAGCTTATATGGCGACCCAGAAGGGACTCGAACCCTCGACCTCCGGCGTGACAGGCCGGCACTCTAACCAACTGAGCCACTGGGCCACATTTAATTTATGGTGGGCACAACAGGGCTCGAACCTGTGACCCCCTGCTTGTAAGGCAGATGCTCTCCCAGCTGAGCTATGCGCCCATAAATTAATGTAATGGTGACTCCTAGGGGAATCGAACCCCTGTTACCACCGTGAAAGGGTGGTGTCTTGACCGCTTGACCAAGGAGCCTTATTTTATTTTAAGTGGTGCTGGCACCAGGACTTGAACCCGGAACCTACTGATTACAAGTCAGTTG
>JAYFRK010000457.1:0-5006 GCA_034925975.1 Clostridium sp. | reverse complement strand
GCAATATTTTAAATCCTAATAAAGCTAATATGATAACAGGTATAATTAGAGCAAGCATTTTTTTCTTTCTCATAGATTCACCCTCATAATATTTAAATCCTATTTTCTTGAAGCTCTTTTTCTTTCATTGCTATCAAGAAGTTTTTTTCTCATTCTTATATTTTCAGGTGTAACTTCAACAAGTTCATCTGAAGCTACAAATTCAAGACATTGCTCTAGACTCATTTGAACAACTGGAACAAGTTTTAATGCATCATCTGAGCCTGAAGATCTTGTATTACTCAAATGTTTTTTCTTACATACATTTACATCTATATCTTCTGCTCTAGAACATTCTCCAACAACCATTCCAGAATATACCGGAGTAGGAGGTGATATAAATAATCTTCCTCTTTCTTGAGCATTAAATAAACCATAAGTTACAGCTTCTCCTGTTTCAAATGCTACAAGTGAACCTCTTGTTCTTTCTGGAATTTCGCCCTTAAATGGCTCGTATCCATCGAATACATGGTTCATTATTCCATTTCCCTTTGTATCTGTCATAAATTCATTTCTAAATCCTATCAATCCTCTTGCTGGGATTCTAAATTCTAATCTTGAATAACCATTAACAGCAGATGTCATATTTATCATTTCTGCTTTTCTTGGTCCTAATTTTTCCATAACAACTCCCATAAATTCTTCTGGAACATCAATTGTTAAATACTCAATAGGTTCAAGTTTCTTTCCATTCTCTTCATGGAATATAACTGATGGTTTAGATACTTGGAATTCATAGCCTTCTCTTCTCATTGTTTCAATTAAAATTGAAAGGTGAAGTTCACCTCTTCCGCTTACCTTAAATGAATCAGCTGAGTCAGTTTCTTCTATTCTTAAACTAACATTTGTTTCTAGTTCTTTAAATAGTCTATCTCTCAAATGCCTTGAAGTAACATACTCTCCATCTTGTCCTGCAAAAGGAGAATCATTTACCATAAAATACATGCTCAATGTAGGCTCATCAATTTCTACAAATGGTAGTGCTTCAGGATTTGATGTATCAGCAATTGTTTCTCCGATATTAATATCAGGTATACCTGCAACAGCAACTATGTCACCAAGCTTAGCCTCTTGAACCTCTTCTCTCTTTAATCCATTATACACATATAAATTAGAAATTTTTACATTTCTCTTAGATCCATCTCTTTGAATTACAGTAACTTGTTGATTTTTAGAGATTATTCCTCTTTCAATTTTACCTATTGCAATTCTTCCTACATACTCGTTATAATCTATTGTTGTTGCCAATAATTGTAAGCCTTGTTCTAAATAGCCAGTAGGTGCTTTAACATTTTTTATTATAGTGTCTAGTAGAGGTATCATATTTTCTTCTGGATCCACAATTTCCTTTTTAGCATAGCCATTTTTAGCTGAAACATACACTATAGGGAAATCAAGTTGATCATCATCAGCACCAAGTTCAACAAATAAATCAAATACTTCGTTAATAACTTCTTCTGGTCTTGCATTTGGTTTATCAATTTTGTTAATTACAACCATAGGCATTAAATGAAGTTCCAAAGCTTTTTTTAGAACAAACTTTGTCTGTGGCATAGGTCCTTCATAAGCATCAACTACCAAAATAACGCTATCTACCATCTTAAGAACACGCTCAACTTCTCCTCCAAAGTCAGCATGTCCAGGGGTATCAACTATATTTATTTTAACACCATTGTACATTACAGCGGTATTTTTTGATAATATTGTAATTCCTCTTTCTTTCTCAAGATCATTAGAGTCCATAACTCTTTCTTCAATTTTTTCATTTTCTCTGAAAACATGACTTTGTTTTAACATAGCATCTACTAACGTTGTCTTACCATGGTCAACTTGAGCAATAATTGCAATATTTCTAATGTCATTTCTTGTAAATAAATCCATTCTATTTCCTCCAATTTTTCTACTTTTAAGCAAAACGTGCAAACAAAAATTGGATACTAATTAAGTATCCAATTTTATAATTAACATATCTATTCTAATATTATACTCTTAAAAAGTCAATCTTTGTAGAATCTTTATCTAATTATGAATCAATATTAACTGCTTCGTTTAATATATTCATAATATCTTCCCATAATACTCCAAATCTAGCCTCAGCTTGAAAATAATTAGAAACTTCAGAATTTGCAGAAATGATAGATCCTATGTTTTTTAGCTTTTCCATAGTTTCTTCACTAACATTACCTTTTTCAACTTGCTCAGTATATGCTTCAAATTGAATTTTTCTAAAATCTTCAATTATCTTTTTACCTACTTCTTTTTCTTCTACTTTCTTCTTTGCTTCTATCAATTGTTTTAGTTCATCAGAATTTTTTATTGAATTAGCAAGTTCATGAACTTGATCATATATATTAATAATAGCACCTCCAAAATTCTATTATTATTTATACTTCCATTATTATTGGCAATATCATAGGTTTTCTCTTAGTCTTTTCATATAAAAACATTCTCAAAACTTCTTTAACTTTGGATTTAATAACAGCCCATTCAGTAATGGAATTTTCCTCACACTCTCTTAATGCATCTCTTACTATAAGTCTAGCCTCTTCCATTAAATCCTCTGACTCTCTTACATAAACAAATCCTCTAGATATAATATCTGGTCCCGCTATAACTTTCCCACTTTCTTTGGCTATTGTTACAACAACGGTTAAAATTCCATCTTGAGATAAATGCCTTCTATCTCTTAATACTATATTTCCAACATCACCAACGCCAAGTCCATCAACAAAAACTTGACCTGACATAACAGATCCACTTTTCTTTATATAATCCTTAGTTACTTCTATTACATCACCATTTTCAGCTATAACTACATTTTCCTCTGGCATCCCTAATTTCATTGCAAGGTCAGTATGCTGCCTTAGCATTCTGTACTCTCCATGAACAGGAATAAAGAACTTAGGTTTTACCAATGTATGCATCAACTTTAATTCTTCCTGACAAGCATGCCCTGAAACATGTACATCAGCTAATGCTTCATATATAACATTGGCTCCTTGTTTAAACAACTGATTTATCACCTTTGAAACCAACTTTTCATTTCCTGGTATAGGTGTAGCAGAGATAATTACCATGTCACCTACCACAATATTTACTTTTTTATGATCTGAAGAAGCCATTCTTGACAAGGCAGACATAGGCTCCCCTTGACTTCCTGTTGTAATGATAGTTATCTTTTCATTAGGATATTTTTTTATATCATCTATACCGATTAAAGTTCCTTCTTCAAATTCTAGATATCCAAGTTCCGAAGCAACTCCTACAATGTTCTCCATACTTCTTCCAGAAACTGCAACTTTCCTATCGAACTTAGCTGAAGCTGTAATTATTTGTTGAATTCTGTGAATATTAGATGCAAAAGTAGCAACTATTATTCTACCTTGTGCTTTTGCAAAAATGTTCTCAAAAGTTTCTCCTACAGTTCTCTCAGACATTGTATATCCTGGTCTTTCTACATTGGTACTGTCAGCCATCATGGCAATAACACCTTTTTTACCCAATTCAGCAAACCTAGCAAAATCTGCTACCTGACCATCTATAGGGGTATAGTCTATCTTAAAATCTCCAGTATGTAATATAATACCTAATGGAGTGTGAATGGCAATTGCAGATGAATCAGCAATGCTGTGACTAGTCCTTATAAATTCTATAGACATGTTTTCAAGTTTTATCACATCTCTAGGCTGTACTCGATATAGAGTAGATGAACTTAGTAATCCACTTTCCTTTAATCTGTTTTCAACAATTCCTAATGTTAATTTTGTTCCGTATACGGGTATATTTAATTCCTTTAGTATATATGGCAGTGCGCCTATATGATCTTCGTGTCCATGAGTTAGAAATATTCCTTTAACCTTATCTCTATTTTTTATTAAATATCCAACATCAGGTATTACAACATCTATACCCAACATTTCGTCATCTGGAAATTTAAGTCAGAAATCTATTACAGCTATTTCATTTTTGTACTCAATTACAGTTAAGTTTTTTCCAATCTCATCTAGTCCACCTAAAGGAATTATCTTTATTTTATCTTTTTCCTTTCTCAATACCCTACCCTCCTTCTTTATAATATATATCTTTTATTTATTTATATAAACATTCATTACAAATGCCTAAAAATTTTACACTATGATTCTCTATTTTAAAATTATATTTTTCCTCAACATTTTTTTCTATAGAGTCTAGTAAATCCTCTTCAACCTCTATAACTTTGCCACATTTTTTACAAATAAGATGATGATGTTGATGCGATTCCTCCTGATCAACTAGTTCATATCTATTACATCCATCATCTAAATTAAGTTTACATAAAACCCCAATTTCTTCTAAAAGTTGTATAGTTCTATATATTGTAGCTAATCCAATTTCCGGACAATCTTTTTTTACAAGATCATATAATTCTTCCGCAGTAAGATGGTTGCCTTTATTTTGCATTACCATATTAACTACTGCTCTTCTTTGTGGAGTTAATTTGTATCCCTTTATTTTTAATTGTTCTTTTAATTTTTCAATTTGTGTTAGAGAAACGTTTGACATTTTAATACCTCATTTCCATCACTTGAAAATATTTTCTTTTATTCCTAAATCATTAACCCACAATAAGTTTAATATTAAAAGCCATATTTGTCAATTGATAATCATTACTACTATATATTAATTGCTATATTTAATTTAATGGTTCGTTCTCCATCATTAATGTTTCATATGCTTCAGATACCATTTGGAACTCATCATCATCATCAATAGTAACAAATATATCCTCGCCATTACTATCTTTTTCTATTCTTAGTGCAACAGCTTCAGCTTCTTCATCATCAACTGGTGCAACGATTACATACTCATTTTCTTCAATATCAAATTTCATTATAAGTTCAAATTCTACTTCATTACCTTCATCATCCTTAAAAACAATTGTGCTGAATTCACTTTCCATTTTATATTCTCTCCTTTTTTAATTTAAT
>JAYFRK010000592.1:0-6307 GCA_034925975.1 Clostridium sp. | reverse complement strand
TTCTTAACCTTTTTTCCTGCTTCTATCATTTCACTTGCAGTTACACCTTTTTTTACATCTTTCAGTATTACATCACTTCCACTCTCAATACCAAGATATATTATATCAAGACCTAGATCTCTAAGTTTTATTAAATCTTCCTCACTTTTTCTTAAAATGTCCTTAGGAGTTCCATATATTCCTATCCTATTGCATTCCGGGAAAAGCTCCTTTATTTTAATTAGAATTGCTTCTAAATCTTCTGTCTTTAATATTAAAGCATCTCCATCAGCTAGAAATACTCTCTTTACTGTCTTATAATATTCTCTTGCCATTTCTAAATCTTCAAATATATCATTTAACTTTCTTATTTTAAACTTTTTATCCTTATACATATTACAAAAAGTACACTTATTATGTGAGCATCCCAATGTAACTTGAATAATCAAGCTATAAGCTTCACTAGGAGGCCTATATACAGCACCTTCATATCTCATTAGTATCATCTCCTTATAAATATTATATCTTAAAACTTTCTTCCATGATTGGTGTAGTAATCTGTGTATATAATACCTAATTTCTAACACGAAGATTCATGAAATACTTATTATTTAGTAAATTTTGTATCATAACACTTTGGATATTTACTTCTATCCCATATATGATCTTCTGACAACTTTTCGTCAGTTACATTAAAGTAACTGTAACTTAACATATCTCCACCACCAATGACTACTGGATCATCCCAAGTTGTATCTAACTGATAATACTTATTTTCAATTTTTACGATGTTCCATGCGTGAGGTATAATGTCATTTCCATCATATGCGTCTCCAGTTACATAAATACACTGAATTCCTGCTGTATTTAAAAGCCTGTACATAGTTCTAGCATAGCTATCACATACTCCTGTACCCTTTACAAGTACACCGTAATCTAAATAGGATTCATTAGGCATATCTCCATCGTATAATCTTGTATCATATTTTGCATTATTTACTATATAATTATGGATTGCTAACTCTTTTTCATAATCTGTCATTCCTGGTTTTATTATATTTGAAATAATTTCTGCAGCTTTATTTTGTGATGCTTTTCTCATGTTCTCCATATACTCATTAGAGTATTCATATTTCAAACTAATAGTCATAGTAGCACTATTCATCTTTCCATATACTATACTTGCACTTGCTCCTGCATATCCATAATCTAAGAGAGGATTTTCATTTATTATTTCATTTATAAAGTCTAATCTGTAATCCTCTGAATTGTAATTATTTATTGTAAGTTTTATTTGGCTTTTAAAATTAGCTAGTCCATATCTTAGCGCATTACAAAAATCTTCTGAACTACTAATTATAGTTCCTGGATCATCAAATTTTTCTTTTAATAGACTATTATTAGTCGAAGATTGTGTTTTAAACTTTAACTTTATAGGTTTTACTATACTTAATCCCTTTTCTGTCTTTATTCCAGAATCAATTAATAGTATGTAACTACTATTATATTCATATTTTTTAAGAGGTTTTATACTTATAGATTTATTAATTGTATCATAGTTTAAATTTGTTTCAACTACTTCATTTGTATTTTCTGTTATTATTTTAATATTATCGTACATTGTAGTTTTGTCTAAGGAATTGTTGAATTTTATATTCCAAATTTTATCTACTGGAACATTATCCTTAGGAGCCCAAACCATATAGTTATTCTCTGCAGCTAATGTAATTCTTGTCATTGACGAAAATACTATTAGCAATGTTATCAATAATAATCTCCAACTTCTTTTGTTAATAGTCATTTATTTTCCCCCTCTAAAAGTTTATCTGAAGCCAAATATCCTCTTTATCCACGTTTTTACATTTTTAAAATATACTTTCTTATAAAAAATAAAAACTACCTAAAGCCAAAAACTATGTTTATAGAATACCATAATATATTATCTTTATATAGATAGAAAATTTAAGTTATGTATTTTAAATAATCATAATTTTCTATCATATGAACTGGTAATACCTCATACCATGTGTTAAAATATAACTGTAAAAAATATTAATGTTGGGGGTAATTCAAATGACAAAAATTAAAGTTCCATACTCAAAAGAAATGTGGGAAATCGATGTTCCAGATAAAAATTTAGTAGGTGTTTTAACATCTAAAGCACATAATTTTAAACCTGATAAATCTCAAGAAGAGATTGTAAATGATGCATTAGATAATTGCATAGAAAGCAAATCTCTTGAAGAATTAGCTGTAGACAAAAAAATATAGTTATAATAACTAGTGATCATACTCGTCCTGTTCCAAGCAAAATAACCCTACCTATACTTCTAAACAGAATCAGAAAAACTAATCCGACTGCTAAAATTACAATACTTATAGCCACCGGCTTCCACAGACAATCCACTAAAGAAGAACTAATTAATAAAATGGGTAAAGAAATTGTAGAAAATGAAACTATAATTAATCATATTTCAACTGATGATGCTAGTATGGTTTCTCTTGGTACATTGCCATCTGGTGCTGAATTAAAAATAAATAAGTTAGCTATGGAAGCAGATTTACTTATAGCAGAAGGTTTTATTGAACCTCATTTCTTTGCTGGATTTTCCGGTGGTAGAAAAAGCATACTTCCTGGAATAGCCTCTGCAAAAACAATAATGGCTAATCATTGTTCTGAATTTATAGCTAGCCCTCATGCGAGAACTGGTTTACTAGAAAATAACCCAATACACAAAGATATGATCTACGCTGCCGAAAAATCTAACCTAGCCTTTATTCTTAACGTGGTTATTGATGCTGATAAAAAAGTTATAAAGGCATTTGCTGGCGATAGTAAACTTGCTCATGAAACTGGATGTAAATTTGTATCTGAATTAGCTGGAGTAGATAAAGTAGAAGCTGATATAGTTGTTTCAACTAATGGTGGTTATCCTTTAGATCAAAACGTTTACCAATCTGTAAAAGGTATGACTGCCGCCGAAGCTACCTGTAAAAAAGATGGAGTTATAATTATGATTTCTGCTTGTAACGATGGTCATGGTGGACAATCTTTTTACGATAATTTAGTTAATTCTAAATCTCCTCAAGAAGTTCTTGATAGAGTTTTAAAGATTCATAGGAATGATACTGAACCTGATCAATGGGAATTTCAAATTTTATCAAGAATATTAAATAATCATAAAGTAATATTAGTATCAAAACATGTAGATCCTGAAATGATAAGAAAAATGCATATGGATCATGCTTATACATTTGAAGAAGCCTTAGAAAAAGCTTTCAAAATTAAGGGATATGACGCCAAAGTTACTGTAATTCCTGATGGTGTTTCTCTAATTGTCCGTTAAAAATAAATTATTATATTAACATTCTTCTCCTAAAGGTTTACTATTATAGTATATGTATTTCTACAGATACTTTTAAGGAGTTGATTTGTTTGAAAATTATAACTTTAATAGAAAATACATTAGGAGAAGATTTAAGCTTAGTAAGAGAGCACGGCTTATCTATTTTCATAGAGACTCCTTATGGAAACATATTGTTTGATACTGGACAAAGTAATAACTTTATAAAAAATGCGAAAAGTCTAAATATTGACTTAAACAGCATTAAGTATATTATCTTAAGCCATGCTCATTATGATCACTCTAATGGACTAAAACCATTGCTGGATACAATCACTTCTAAGCCCAGCTTATATGTTAGTAAATACTTCTTTAACCACCAGGATAAATATTATGAAACTCAATTAAAAAATTCTGTTGATGTTTCACAGAATAAACAGCTTAAATATATTGGAGTAGATTTTCATAAAGAATTTATTTTGGACAAGGATATAACTATTAATTATATTACAAATAATTCATTAAACTTAACTCCAAATATAACTATACACACTAATTTTCATAAAAGTTGCAGCTTTGAAACTATAAATAAAAATATGAAAGTTAAATTAAATAATACTATAGTACTTGATTTATTTAAGGATGAAGTTGCTCTTTCAATTGACACAAAAAAAGGTTTATTAATATTAGTTGGATGTTCTCATCCAGGAATTGTAAGCATCATCGAAACTATAAGGCGTAGAAGTAATAAAAACATATATGGAGTTATAGGTGGAACTCATCTTATAGAAGCTGATGAGTACCGTATAAAAAGAACTATTGAATATTTTAATGATATGAACATAGAATTAATTGGAGTGTCCCATTGTACAGGAGATAAGGCCATAGATCAATTCAAAAGGCAATCTAAAAACTTTTTTATAAACAACACTGGAAAAATATTAGATATATCTGATATAACCACTTAACTGAATTTATAAAAGCAGCTTTTATGTTAAGCTGCTTTTATTTTTACAATAACGTTTACACAATATTTAGAATATATTGTGTTTTATGCCCATTTAATATATGATATATTTTATATAAATAATCTACCATTATATATATTCATGGAGATTGGGGCTGTATCATTCCAAAATAAAACTTAACAAAATGATTAGGGGGTATATTATGAAATCCATTATAACTGTAATAGGTAAAGATAAGACTGGTATTATTGCTGCCGTAAGTAAGGTTTTAGCAGATTCAAATGTAAATATCTTGGATATAAGTCAAACTATCCTTCAAGATTATTTTACAATGATAATGCTAGTTGATTTATCCAAATCATCAAAATCCTTTAAAGATTTAAAGGAAGTGTTAGACTCACTTGGAAAAGAACTAGACTTATCCATAAGAATACAACATGAAGAAATATTTGATGCTATGCACAATATCTAAAGGTGGGTGTTAACGTGATAAACCAGAACAATATAATAGAAACTATAAAGATGATAGAAAAAGAAAAATTAGATATTCGTACCATTACTATGGGTATATCTTTAAGAGATTGTTGCGGATTTGATGGCAAGCAATCACGTCAAAAGATATATGATAAAATTACAAAATATGCAGAAAACTTAGTTAAAGTTGGAAATGAAATAGAAGTTGATTATGGAATCCCTATAATCAATAAAAGAATCTCTGTTACACCTATATCCTTAATAGCTGAATCCTGCGATGATACTAACTATGTGGAATTTGCTAAAACTCTAGACAAAGCAGCTAATGCTGTAGGAGTTAACTTTATAGGCGGTTTTTCTGCTCTTGTACATAAAGGATATTCTAAGGGAGATAAGATATTAATTTCTTCTATCCCTGAAGCCCTTAGTATAACTGATAAAGTTTGTTCATCTGTTAATATAGCTACTAGTAAAACAGGAATAAATATGGATGCAGTAAGAGAAATGGGTGAAATCATAAAACAAACAGCAGAACTGTCAAAAGATAGAGATGGACTTGGTTGTGCTAAACTAGTTGTATTTGCAAATGCCGTAGAAGATAACCCCTTTATGGCTGGTGCTTTTCACGGAATTGGAGAAGCTGAATGTATTATCAATGTAGGTGTAAGTGGTCCCGGTACTGTGAAAGCTGCACTAGAAACAGTTAGAGGCGAAAACTTTAACGTAGTAGCTGAAACTATAAAGAAAACAGCTTTTAAAATAACAAGAATGGGCCAATTAGTCGCATCTGAAGCTTCAAGGAGACTTAATGTGCCATTTGGTATAATTGATTTATCCTTAGCTCCTACTCCAGCTGTTGGAGATAGTGTTGCTCATATCCTAGAGGAAATGGGTATAGAAAGTTGTGGTGCTCACGGAACAACTGCAGCATTAGCCCTTCTAAATGATGCAGTAAAAAAAGGTGGAATTATGGCTGCTTCTCAAGTTGGCGGTCTTAGCGGCGCATTTATACCAGTAAGTGAAGATGCAGGAATGATTGATGCAGTTTTAAACAATTCTCTAAATATTGAGAAACTTGAAGCTATGACCTGTGTTTGCTCTGTTGGACTTGATATGATTGCAATTCCTGGAGATACTACTGCTGAAACTATATCTGCTATTATTGCTGATGAAGCTGCTATAGGCGTTATAAACAATAAAACTACCGCTGTTAGAATAATTCCTGTTCCAGGTAAAACTATAGGTGATATGGTTGAATTTGGTGGTCTATTAGGAAGGGCACCTATTATGAGCGTAAGCAAATTCAGCAGTGCTGATTTCATTAGAAGAGGAGGACAAATTCCTGCTCCTATCCATAGTTTTAAGAACTAAATAATAAAAAATGAAGCTTTAAATTATCAATGTCTAACAAAAAAATATTTAATAATAGAGGAAGTGGTATATTATACGTATGTACAATATACCACTTCTTTATTCATATAATCTTTTAATAAAATTACTTATAATTTTTAATTCATAATGTTATTTTTGTAAATTAAAGCT
>JAYFRK010000275.1:0-9659 GCA_034925975.1 Clostridium sp. | reverse complement strand
GTTCAGCTCCTGCAATGTCATATACTACAAACCATGAAGGAAAAGGACCTGCTTGGGCTAGTTCACTATTTGAAGATAATGCTGAATATGGATTAGGTATGCTTTTGGGAACAAATCAAAGAAGAGAAAAACTTGTTCAGTTAGTAGAAAAGGCAATAAATTTAAATATAAGTGACGAGTTAAAAAATGCATTAAGTGAATGGTGTGAAAATAGAGATCTTGGAGAAGAATCAAAGATAGCTTCAGTGAATTTAATACCATTACTTGAAGCAGAAAAAGATAAGGATATAACATTAGCTGAAATATATGAGAAAAAAGATCTATTAGTTAAGAGATCTCAATGGATATTTGGAGGAGACGGATGGGCTTATGATATTGGATATGGTGGACTTGACCATGTTTTAGCATCAGGAGAAGATGTGAATGTACTTGTTTTTGACACTGAAGTATATTCAAATACAGGTGGTCAATCCTCTAAATCAACTCCAAAGGCAGCCATTGCTAAATTTGCAGCTGCAGGTAAAAAGACAAAGAAAAAAGATCTTGGTATGATGGCAATGACATACGGATATGTGTATGTAGCTCAAATTGCTATGGGAGCAGATAAAAATCAAGCTATAAAAGCTATTAAAGAAGCAGAAGCTTATAATGGACCATCAATTATAATTGCTTATTCACCTTGTATAAATCATGGATTAAAAGCAGGTATGGGATGTTCTCAATTGGAATCAAAGAAAGCAGTAGAATGTGGATATTGGGCTCTATATAGATATAATCCAGAATTAAAAGAAGAGGGCAAGAATCCTTTCAGTTTAGATTCGAAAGAGCCAACTGCATCATTTAAAGATTTCTTATTAGGTGAAGTTAGATATGCTTCTCTGCAAAAAGTAAGACCAGATATAGCAGATGATTTCTTTGCTAAAACTGAGAAAGATGCTAAGGAAAGATTAGAAAATTATAAGAGATTAGCATCACAAAAATAAAAAAAGTTTTTAGATAATTAAAAGAGTTTTTTAGATTTATAATAAAAAATAAAAAAACTCTTTTAATATTTATAAATAAGGGGTAAAATAAGACTATTACTGTTAACAAATAAGGTAATAAATAAAAAGTTAACTATAGGAGGTATGAAATGGATAACGAGAAATTACATCACTGCGGATGTGAAGATGAAGGCTGTGGATGTCACGATCATGAACATGAACATGATCATGAAGGAAGCTGTGGATGTGGATGCCATGAAGAAGAAAGTTTAATAGTTGAATTAGAAGATGAAAATGGCAATGTTGTTCCATGTGAAGTAGTTGATGGATTTGAATATAAAGATAATGAATATGCTCTTGTGCAAAATCCAGAAGATGGTTCAGTTTATCTATTCAAAGTTGTAGGTGAAGGTGATAACGCAGAATTAGTCGTTCCAGATGACGCAGAATTCGAAGAAGTTACAGCTTACTATGATACTTTAGTAGAAGATGATGAAGAATAATTAATAGAAAAGTCGTTGCGTATGCATCGACTTTTTTACTAAAGAAGTTTTTTGTCTAGGAGTGATCAAGCGTATGGAAAGGCTAGCTATATTTGATGTAGATTATACATTAACAAAACGTGAAACTTTAACTGAATTGTATTTATTTATGTTAAAGAAAAATCCTAAATTGTTAAAATACATTCCAAGGGTAATATTAACTGGTATATTATATGGATTTAAGGTATATGATGCTAGAAAAGCTAAAGAAGCTTTTATAAAATTCTTAGAAGGTATAAATGAAGAAGAAATGCAGGAACTAGTTAAAGATTTTTATGAAAAAAGGCTAAGTAAAATTTTATATAAGGATGCTATTGATACTATAAAAAAGCTTAAAAGCGAAGGATGTAAAATATACTTGATCTCAGCATCACCTGAAATGTACTTAAATGAATTATATAATATAAAAGAAGTTGATAAGATATTAGGCACTAGATTGAGAAAAGAAAATGGTGTATATAAAAGCATTATAGAAGGTGAAAATAATAAAGGTGAAGAAAAAGTTAAAAGACTTAAGGAAGTTTTAAAAAGGGAAAATATAGAAGTAGATTATAAAAATTCCTATATGTTCTCTGACTCCCTTGCTGATCTTCCATTATTTGAACTGGTTGGAAATCCATATCTCATTAATTATAGAAAAAAACATGATAAGATCAAAATCTTAAAATGGAAGTAAGAGGTGACATATATGAGTGAATGCTATAGCGAAAGATTTATATGTAATGGAAACGTTATGGAATGTAATGAATTTAAAGATAGTTTTCTGCATAAAGGCAAATCATTATATGAGGTAATAAGAATTGTAGAAGGAGTTCCTCTATTTCTAGAAGATCATCTTAAAAGATTATTTAATTCTGCTAAAGTTACAGGGTTAAATCTATGGCTTGAAGAGTCTCATATTAAGAATTCTATTAAAGAACTTTGCAAAATTAATTCCACATATTTTGGAAATGTAAAGCTTATATTTAACTTTAATGAAGATGGAAATAATAATTTTTTAGTATATTTTATAAAACACAAATACCCTAGCGAAGATATGTATTTAAATGGGGTTTCAACAGTTTTATATAAAGCTGAAAGAGAAAATCCTAATGCCAAGATAATAAATATGAATTTAAGAGAAACTACAAATAAAATCATAGAGGATAAGGGAGTTTATGAAGTAATTTTAGTTGATAGAAATGGATATATAACAGAGGGAAGTAGATCTAATATTTTTATGATTAAAGGGGAAAAAGTATATACTTCGCCTGTAGAGGATGTACTGCCTGGAATAACTAGAGCCTATATTATCAAAGCATGTAATAACTTAGGATATGAAGTAATAGAAAAAAGAGTTAATTGCAATGAGGTAAATGAATTAGATGGATTGTTTATATCAGGAACATCACCTAAGGTGCTTCCAATTTCTAAAGTAGATAATATAAATTTTGATCCTAAAAATTCTGTTGTTCAGAACATAAAATATGGTTACGACAAAATAATAGAAGAATATATAGAAAATAGCAGATATTAACACGGACTTTTATAAAGTACGTGTTTTTTTATATATTACATTAATTGGAACAAAACTAAAATTATTATAAAGTAAATGTGGAAAATAACGATAAATTAAGTAAAATAACTTATCAAAATATGGTATACTTTTCTTAAGATAAATATTTTAGGGAGTTGATTCTTTGAGCGAAAAAGTGTTTACTGGAAAAACTTTGAATGAATGCTTGGAAACAGCCTCTTTTCAACTTAATATACCAAAAGAAAATTTGAAATATAAAATTTTAGAAGAAAAGAAGAGCTTCTTTGTAAAAAAAGTATCTATTTCTGTAGAAATTGAAGAAGTTTTAAAGGAAAATAAAAATGGAAGCATAAAAGTTGAAGAGGGAAAGATTATCGTTAAAAATCCTAAAGAAGGTGGAAAACCTGCTTTAATTAAGCCCTTAGAAAAGGTAAAGGTATTAGTAGATGGAATTGAAATAAATTCAAAAACAGAAGTTTTTGGAGACAGTAAAATTGAAGTGTTTTTTGACGAGAATACTGCTGAAAGAAGAATGAATGTTAGCATTAGCCCTGACAAAATGGAAGCGTATATTAGCATAAGATACATACCTCAAAATATTTATACATTAGATGATATGGAAGAGAGTAGTGAGCTAAAGGTATATACAAAAGTAAAAGAGCAAAAATACCCAAATCCATATACTGAAGGTGAAATACTAGAGCAGTTAGCTGCAGCTGGTATTAAATGTGGAGTTATTAAAGAAAATCTAAATAAGATACTAGGTATTGAGGATATTGAGAATGTTTTAATAGCAAAAGGGATAGAACCAATAGATGGTATAGATGATGAAATTCAAATTAAGTTTCATGTTGACAAAGATGTTAAAAATTTAGTAGAAGATAAAGAAGGTAGAATTGACTATAAGAGTATAGGACATATTGATGCCTTTAAAAAAGGTGATCCCCTAGCTATAAGGATTGAAGGAAAACAAGGACGAGATGGTATTGATGTAAAAGGTGGAATAAAAAAACATAGAACTGCAAAGAAATATGAATTAAAAGCTGGCGGAGGTTGTGAACTTAAGGACGAAAATACAGTAGTTGCAGCTATAGAGGGGAAACCTTCTTGTCAAGGAAATGTTTTTTCAGTACATCAAGTACATATAGTTGAAAAAGATGTTGAGCTAAAAACTGGCAATATAGACTTTATAGGAGATGTAATTATCTATGGAAGCGTAAAAGAAGGTATGAAAGTTAATGCTGGTCATAATCTTACAATAAATAAAAATCTTGAAAGTGCTAAAGTACATTCAAAAGGTGATGTTGATATACAGGGAAGCATAATTAATTCTACAGTTAGTGCTGGAGGAGAAGATATAGAAAAATTAAATAAGTTAAAATATTTAAATAAGTTAAATTCATCACTTTCAGAAATGATTAGTACCATTGATCATATTAAAAAATTTAACCTTTTAGGAAAAGAAGTTCGTGATGGAGAAATAGTTAAAGTACTAATTGAGAACAAATTTAAACATGTAACTCAAATAGCTGCAGAATTTATCAAATCTATAACTATGAATGATACAAACGAAGAAAAAAAGCTGGCTAGCTTTATTAAGCAAAAGTTAATTGGATTTGCACCTCTTAGCATTAGAGACGTTTCGGAGCTAGGAGAGTTGATTCGTAAAATAGAGGATACTGAAAAAATATTAAATGGAATGTTGGCTGTTCCTGTTAACGTGAAAATAAGCTATTGTCAAGATTCAGTTATAAAAAGTTCAGGCAATATAATAATTACAGGAAAAGGTGAATATGTATCAAAAATAACAGCTCATGAAAGTATTGAATTCATAAGTCCAGGGAGCTTAGCAAGAGGTGGTGTTATGAAGGCTAAAAATGAGATAAAGTGTAAAAGCGTAGGGAGTGAAGGTGGTGTATCAACAAAATTAATGGTTGAATCTCACGGCAGTATTTGGGCAGATATTGCCTATCAAAATACTTGTTTTGTTGTAGGTGGAAAAGAATATACTCTTGAAACTGCAAGTAAAGATGTGCACGCTTATTTAAACGATGAAGGTGAAATAGTTGTAGATAAATTTATATTATAGACATTATAGAGGGGGATAGGTCAAATGAATGAAAAAGAAATTAAAGTATTGATATTTAGCATAAATGATCAGTTTTATGCTACGGACATTATGGAGGTAGAAAGAATATTGGGATATGAAGTTCCAACAAAGCTTCCAGATTCACCTGACTTTGTAGAAGGTGTAATAAATTATGAAGGAAATATTTTGCCTATAATGAGTTTGGCTAAAAAATTCAACATACCACATAATGAAGCTAGAAATGATGCTAAAATAATTGTTGCAAAACAAGAAAAAAATAAAATAGGAATAATAGTTGATGTTGTATCAGAGGTTTGTGATGTAAAAGTTGATAACATAGAGGAAGCACCAGAAATAGTAGCAGGAATATCCAAAAGATATATAAAAGGACTAATAAAGATAAATAAGAAAATAATAATATTCCTAAATTTAGCTACTATTTTAACACAAGAAGAAAAAGAACTAATTTTAAAGTAAGGTGTAGCGTATGAATAATAATGAAGTTAGGGTTGGAATTGCGGATTTAAATATTGCAGCTCCGCCGGAAAAGCTTATAACTGTAGGTTTAGGTTCCTGTGTGGGCATAGCCATATACGATGCAAGTAGCAAAGTAGGTGGACTTGCTCACATTATGCTTCCAGATAGCACTCAATTTAGTAATGTTAATAATCCTATGAAATTTGCAGATCTTGCTATTCCCATACTATTAGAAAGAATGGGACAAAAAGGTGCCCTTAAGAGAAATTTAAAGGCTAAAATTGCAGGGGGAGCATCAATGTTCAATTTCTCGGATAAAAGTATGATTATGGACATTGGAAATAGAAATGGTATCTCAGTAAAAAAGGTTTTAAAGGAGATTGGCATTCCTATAATTGGTGAAGATACTGGTGGAAATAAAGGTAGGACTATGATCTTTGATACCATAAATGGTGTTGTGCAAATAAAAACTGTAGGAATTGGTATAAAAGAAATTTAATGGAGTGATATAGCCTTGAAAAAGATTAAAGTTATAGTAGTAGACGATTCAGCACTGATGAGAAAAATTATTTCAGATATAATCAATTCGCAAGAGGATATGGAAGTAATAAATATAGCAAGAAATGGTGAAGATCTATTAGAAAAAATGTCAAAGGATATGCCTGATGTTATAACATTAGATGTAGAAATGCCTAAAATGGATGGCATAACAACTCTAAAAGAAATGAGAGTTAAAAACTATAATGTACCTGTAATAATGCTCAGCAGTATATCAAAAAAAGGTACAGCTCTTACAATGGAATGTTTAGAAAATGGAGCCTTTGACTTTATACCAAAGCCTTCTGGCACTATATCATTAGATATAGAAAAGGTTGCAGAAGAATTAGTTGATAAAGTTAGACTTGCTTCAAATAAAAACAGCCAGTTAGAAAAGAATGTGGTTAAGGGCAAAGTTGAAATCAATAAAATTAAGCCAATGAATCCAGTAGAAAAAAATAGGACAAAAATAAATGCTGTGGTTATAGGGGCTTCAACGGGAGGACCTAAAGCACTTTATAAAGTGATTACTGAATTGCCAGCTGATTTAGAAGTACCTGTTTTTGTAGTTCAGCATATGCCTGTTGGGTTTACAAAGGCTTTTGCAGAAAGACTCCATTCAAATAGTAAAATAAAAGTAGTGGAGGCCTCTGAGGGAGAGGTTATAGAAAAAAATGTAGTGTATGTAGCTCCAGGTGGTTTTCATATGGAAGTTGGTATGGACAAAAAAATACATTTAAATACTGATCCTACAGTATGGGGAGTTAGGCCAGCTGTGGACAAGCTATTTATATCAGCAGCTAAAGTTTATGGAGCACATTTACTAAGTGTAGTACTTACAGGAATGGGTAAAGACGGAGCACAAGGGACAATTGAAGTTAAAAATGTTGGAGGAATTACAATTTCAGAAGATAAATCCACCTGTACAATATATGGAATGCCAAAGGCTGCCTATGAAACAGAAAAAGTAGATCAAGTACTTCCTATATATGAAATTGCCGATGCCATAACGAGAAATATAAAAACAACTTGGAGGTAAAAAATGGAGCTGGAAGATTTTAAAAAATGGGTATTGAAAGAATTTAAAATAGATTTATCAGCATATAAATCTAATCAGTTACATAGAAGAATTTTAAGTTTAATGTCCAGAGTTGGAGTTAATTCTGTAGATGAATACGTAGAGCTTTTAAAAAAAGATGAAAATCAAAGGATGAAGTTTTTAGATTTTATAACTATAAATGTTACAGAATTTTTTAGAAATCCGGAAATCTTTGAAGAGCTTAGAAAAAAAATCGAAAGTGAACTAATGGTAAAAGAAAATAATTTAAAAATTTGGAGCGCTGCATGTTCTATAGGAGCAGAACCTTATTCTATTGCTATGATACTAGATAATTTAAAGATAAAAGGTAGACATTCCATTCTAGCTACGGATATAGACAATACTATATTAGAAAGAGCTAAAAAGGGAGAGTATGTAAACGGTGAAGTGAAAAATGTTAAAAGTGAATATTTACAAAAGTATTTTAATAAAGTTAACGATAAATATATTATAGATTCAAAAATTAAAAATATGGTTACATTTAAGAAACATGATCTTATTCTCGATAAATATGAAAGTGGATTTGATTTAATAGTTTGTAGAAATGTTGTAATTTATTTTAACCAAGATGTGAAAAATGAAATCTATAAAAAATTTAGTGATTCATTAAAAAAAGGCGGGTTACTTTTTGTAGGAGCTACTGAGAGTATATATAATTATAAAGACTATGGATTCGAAAAAGCTTCTACCTTTATATACAAGAAGCTGTAAGGAGGGAAAAACATGGACACATCACAATATCTATCAATGTTTCTTGAGGAATCAATGGATAATCTTCAAACTTTAAATGAGTCTTTATTGCAGTTAGAACAAGAACCAGAAAATATAGACAAATTAAACGAAATTTTCAGGGTTGCTCATACAATAAAAGGCATGGCTGCCACTATGGGTTTTAATGAAATGGCAGAATTAACTCACAAAATGGAAGATGTGCTTTCTCAATTTAGAGAAGGAAAATTAAAAGTTACTCAACAGGTGGTAACAGTTTTATTTAAGTGCTTAGATACTTTGGAACAAATGGTAAATAATATATCAGAAGGAATAGAAGAGAGTATTCCTATTGAAGAGATAATAGAGCATCTAGAGTCAATTGTGGATGGCAAAAGTGAGGAAGAGGTTGGAGAAAGACATCTAGAAAAAAGTACACCTAGTAGTGAAAATGAAAAAGAGAGTTTAGAAGATGATAATGATATGTTCATAGAGATGAACGAATATGACATTAATGTTATAAAGCAAGCTATGGACAAGGGATATCACGCTCAACAAATTAAGATAATTTTAGATGAAAATACATTACTAAAGTCTGCTAGAGCATTTTTGATATTTAAAGGATTAGAAGAGTTTGGAGAAATTATAAAATGCATACCATCTGCTGATGATTTGGAAAATGAAAACTTTGATTTCGAAATAGAAATGCTTTATCTAACTCATAAAAGTAAGGAAGAAATATATGACATTTTGATAAATATATCTGAAGTTGCAGAAGTTACAGTCGATAATGTAAAGGTAGATGAAAATTATAAAAGAACAGATAGTCATGAAGAAAAGATGAAAAAAGGTAAAGATGAATCACCAGCTAAGGAATCTGAAACTCAAAAAGCAAGTGTAAAAAATAATTTTGTAAAGCCAAAAGAAGTAGAAAAAAATACTGAAGAGAAAAAACATAAGAAAGTTCATCAATCAGTAAGAGTTGATTTAGAGAGATTAGATAAGTTTATGAATATGGTTTCTGAGTTAGTTATTCATAGAACAAGATTGGAACAAATAAGTACAAACTATAAATCTACTGAACTAAATGAAACTTTAGAACAGGTAGCAAGGACTACATCAGATTTACAGGATCTTGTTATGAAAATTAGAATGCTTCCACTAGAAACAGTATTTAATAGATTTCCAAGAATGGTAAGAGACCTATCAGTAGAACTTGATAAGGAAATTGATTTTATAATTAAAGGTGCAGATACTGAACTTGATAGAACAGTAATAGATGAAATTGGTGAACCGCTAATTCATTTAATTAGAAATGCTGCAGACCATGGAATTGAAAGCCGTGAAGAAAGAGTAGCAAATGGAAAAAATCCAACTGGAACTATTAGACTTATAGCCTATCAAGAAGGAACAAAGGCTATAATCAAAGTAGAAGATGATGGAGCTGGAATAGATGTTGAAAAAGTTCGTGCTAAAGCTCAAAAGGTAGGAATAAATACAGAAGGTATGAGTGAATCAGATATTAAAAATCTTATTTTTGCTCAAGGTTTTAGTACCAATGAAGTAGTTACAGATATATCAGGCAGAGGAGTTGGAATGGATGTAGTTAAAACCAAAATAAGCTCCCTAGGTGGTACTGTAGATGTTATAAGTGAAAGAGGAAAAGGATCATCATTCATAATAAGACTTCCTCTAACTCTTCAAATCA
>JAYFRK010000651.1:0-4873 GCA_034925975.1 Clostridium sp. | reverse complement strand
CTATAGTATAATGGTTATGCTATATAACTTTACTAATGAGAAAGGATTTTAGATATGTTAAAAAAGTTATTTACTTTTATTATAATTTCATTATGTTTTGTAATGCTTTCAGGGTGCTCAGCTACAAGCAATTCTAAAACCGTTTTAGCTAATCCTAACTCTGAAAATGTACAAGCTAATACTAATAATACTATTCCTATACTTATGTATCATTCTATAGCATATGAAAAAAAGAATGAATTAAGAGTGCCAATAGAAAATTTTAGTCAGCAGATGAAATATCTTAAGGATAATAATTATAAAACTTTAACTATGGACGAATTGTACAAGCATCTAAAAAATAATGAACCTTTTCCTAATAAATCTATTGTGTTAACCTTTGACGATGGATATACAGATAATTTTCTATCTGCCTACCCAATACTAAAAGAAAATGGATTTACAGCAACTATATTTGTAATCACTGATACTATTGATAAAGATTCCTATTACCTAAATTCAAAACAGCTATTAGAGCTTCACAAAAATGGTATTGATATTGGAAGCCATACTACTAATCATGAAAAACTAAATAAAGCTTCCTATGAAGATCAATTAAAAACATTAAAAACCTCAAAGGAAGTTCTTGAAAAATTATTGAATACAAAAATAGATTATATAGCCTATCCTTATGGGAAATGGAACGAAGATACTTTAAGAGCTACCAAAGATGCTGGCTATACTCTAGGTGTTACCACAGTGCAAAAATGGGCACATAGTGAAGATGATACCTTAACTTTAAACAGAGTCCGCATAAAAGCTTCTGACGATATGGACACGTTTATAAGGAAAATTACTGAGGGAAAATAAGAAGAAAGCGACGGAGGTCGCTTTTTTCTTTAGGCATTAATTAGGTACTAGGCGAGAGGTGCTAGGATAAAAATCTCTAGTGGCTAGTCTCTAATCTCTGAGAAGCAAAATGATAATTTTGCATGGCGGTAGCCAGAACGTACAGTAATTGAAGGCGTATTTTAGAAGATAAACTAAAGAATTAATGTTAATAATAAATGCGTTAGCATAGGGAGACTTTTTTAAAAAGTATCCTATTATAAAAATGGCTAATTTCAAATATTTTATACTATTTTAACCACTAATACTAGCAAAGATTAGTAACCAACTAGCGACTAGCGATTTTCATCCTAGTACCTAGAACCTTGCACCTATTACTTATTACTTATTATCTATTATCTATTATCTATTACCTATTACCTATTACCTTTATCTTCATATATATTAACATTTACTTAATAACTCTGTCATTAAATTGTCACAAAAGGAAGATACTATATATATAAACGGATGGAGAATTATAAGAATTGGAGAATATATAGGAGGAAATAGTTATGGATAATTTCAATAATAATTTTGAAGATAAAGATTTCGATAAACACTTTGTAGAAGTTAAATCTAGCATTGACAAAGATAAAAAGCCAAAGGGAATGGGTAAAAAAGTACTTTCTTATGTACTAGTTGGAGTTCTATGTGCCTCTTTAGGAGGCGTTGCTGCTTCAGTAAGTACTATAAAATATTATAATAGTAAGCAAGTAACTACTAGTGCTGCTGGAGATAAAAGCAATAGTAAGGATGCTTCAAATAGCGCTGTGAAGACAGCATCAAATTCAGTTCCTCTTTCTGTAGCTAATATTGCAAAACAAGTTGGTCCTGCTGTTGTAGGTGTGTCAACTAAAAACGCATCATCTGTGGACTTATTTGGTTTTCCTGAGCAACAAGAAGGTATGGGCTCTGGTATAATCTTCAGCGAAGAGGGATATATATTGACTAACTATCACGTAGTTAACGGAGCAAAAAAAATAACTGTAATATTCAACAATGGAAGTGAAGGTAAAGAAATTCCTGCAAAACTTGTGAACTACGATACAGCTATGGATCTTGCAGTAATTAAACTTACTGAAAATGTAAAGGTTCCTGCTGTAGCTCAATTTGGAGATTCTGACAGTATACAAGTTGGTGATCCTGCTATAGCTATTGGTAATCCTCTTGGAAAACAATTTTTAGGTACAGTTACCTCTGGTGTTATTAGTGCTGTAAATAGAGAAGTGGCTGTAGAAGGACAAAAGCAAAAATATCTTCAAACTGATGCTGCTATAAACCCTGGTAATAGCGGTGGAGCTTTAGTAAATATATATGGTCAAGTAATTGGAATTAACACCGCTAAAATAGGAGGAAGTCAAATTGAAGGTCTTGGATTTGCTATTCCTATAAATGCTGTTAAACCTAAAATTCAAAATTTAATTAAACCTGTGCTAAAGATGGGTATAGGCGTTATAAATATTGACGACAAGCTATCTAAAGAACATAACCTTCCTATAGGAGTATACATTCAACAAATTGAAGAATTTAGCCCTGCTCAAAAGGCTGGATTACTACCTGGAGACGTTATAACAAAGTTTGATGGAAAAAAAGTTAAAACTGTTCAAGAAATAAATGATTTAAAGCAAAAACACAATTCTGGTGACTCTGTAGAAGTTGAGATAACAAGAGACGGAAAATCCAAGAAATTAAGCTTAAAGTTAACTGATTAATGTAAAATTATCCCCTTATAATATATAGAAAGGAACATATATAGATTTGATTTACACAAAGCTATGTATGTTCCCTTTTTTTATAAGAGTTTCTTCCACTTCGTACCTCTACCTTTACCTACAGCTTGAATTTTGCCTTCTAATTTTAACTTATCAAAAACTCTATTAATGGTAGCCTCTGCAACATCCGGACATATGTTTCTTATTTCATCTTTAGTAAAATAGCCAAGTTTCCCTTCAATTGCTCTTTCTATTCTTTGGCTCTTTTCCCCTTTTGCATTAGTTACATATCCAACTCTTTCTTCTAACTCTTTATATGCCTTAAGTATTACACCTAAAAAATATTGAAGCCATATTTCTAAATTATGTTTCCCGTCATGCCATAGCATAGATGATTTGTTTAATGCTTCATAGTAAGTTTCCTTACTATCTTCAATGATTTTTTCTATACTTATAAACCTACCTACTTCAAATTCATTTTGGTATAATAGCAACAGTGTAAGTAATCTAGACATTCTTCCATTTCCATCATTAAATGGATGTATACATAAAAAATCTAATATAAAAGCTCCTATTAACACAAGAGGTTCAACTTCTTCATTTGAAATTGCTTTCTTATATTCATCACAAAGTTTCTCCATATACATAGCTGTATAAAATGCATCAACTGGTTTAAACCGTATATACTTACTTCCATCGGATAATGTTTCTTCAATTACATTATTAATATTCTTATAACTCCCCCCTCTAGCTGGTAAAAACTTATATAGATCTCTATGCAGTTGAAGTATTACAGATGAGTTAACAGGAATTGCATCATATGAACTATGTATAGTATTTAATACGTCTCTGTACCCTGCTATTTCACTTTCACTTCTATCTTTCGGTTCTATTTTATTATTTATTATTTCCTGTAATCTTTTATTAGAAGTATATATGCCCTCAATTCTATTAGAGGATTCTGTACTCTGTATTACCGAAACTTCCTTTAAAGTATTAAGCACTTCTGGGGCTTGTTTCTTATATAAATCCTGCTTACCCTTATATTGATTTATACTTGTCAACATTCTTACTAAATTCATAGATAGTGACATATTTTTTAGTCTGTTATTCTCAAAAGATTTCAACTTATCAACTCCTTCTCTTATTAATATTATCATTTTAACACAATATTAATCATTTATATATCTAAAGATAAGGTTAAATGGTTTATTATATATTAAATATTAAAAAAACATTATCATTTAACCATCAAATGATAATGTTTATCTTAATTATATCTTTTATTCCTAGCACCTATTTACTAATCTCCAGTCTCTAGTCTCTAATTCTGTGCAGTGGAACATTAGCGACTAGCTATTTCCCCTAAATAACGTACTTCAGGCTAAAATAAAACTTAACTCCCTTTTCCGTATTTACAGCTCCAAAATTGCTATGGTGAAGCTCCAGCAAATTTTTTACTATGGTAAGTCCAAGTCCGGTTCCACCTAAATTCCTATTTCTTGATTTATCTATCTTATAAAACTTATCCCATATTTTATCTAATTCATCCTCTGGAATGTTTTTGCCTTCATTTTCTACTTCTACAAGTACTTCTCCCTCTCTAATACTTGTACTTACATATATATTTCCACCAGGTTCTGTATGTCGTATAGCATTAGTTAGGAAATTAGTTATTACTTCCTCAATTTTGCTTTCGTCACCTATTACCTTAATGTCTTTATTTATTGATTTTTCTATCTTTATTTTGCAATCTTCACTGGCTTTATTTATGCCTTCCAGCCTTTTTATAGTTTCATTTATAGTTCTATCTAGTAAAAAGGTATCCATTTCTATCTTGAAGCTGCCTGACTCTAACTTAGATAACTCTAGCATTTCAGCTACAAGACTTCCCATTTTTTTAGCTTCATCAATTATTACATCCACGTAGTAATCCTTATCCTCTTCCTCCACTACATTGTCCTTTATTCCCTCTGCATAACCTTCAATTAAACTTATAGGAGTCTTTAATTCATGGGAAACTGCTGCTACAAACTCCTTTCTCATAACTTCAAGCTTTTTCTCTTTTTCAATATCTTCCTTTAATTTTTCATTAGACTCTTGAAGAGAATTTAGCGACATACTCAAGTTATCTGATAAAAAGTTCAGCGTTTTAGCAAGGCTTCCTATCTCGTCCTCACTATCTACATAGCACTTTTCACTAAAATCCATCTGGGCCATTTTTGATGCAGTTTTATTTAAATTTACAAGAGGCTTTGATATCATTTTAGAGTAGATAAAAGCTAAAACTA
>JAYFRK010000117.1:0-2811 GCA_034925975.1 Clostridium sp. | reverse complement strand
TATATACCAGATATCTCCTTTATGTAGCTTCATATTTTCTCCGCTTAACTTCATAATTGGAAGCATAAATATAAATGCAAATAAAAATCTAAACAAAGTCAATGAAAATGGAGGAAATTGAACTGTAGAATAATTTCCTGCTATAAATGCTCCTGAAAAAAAGAATACTGCAATTAGCATCATATACTTTTCTAATTTTTTCAATCTAAATTGCCCCCTTATTTAAGTCATTTACACGCTATTAAATTATAACATTTATTATTAAAAATTACATGTGTAAATTGTAAAAATAATAAATTAAAACTTAAATAAGGGTATTAAAAACCCTATATAAAATATAAATTTAGGCTGTCAGCAAATAAATTTGTTGGCAGCCTTTAAAATTTACCATATGATAAATTTTGAATTGATTCAATATAAGAGAACAATAATAATATAGTAGATACAAGCACAAAAGGAAGTATGATATAAGACTTACGTGTAATTATATTAGCCAAAGAAAAGGAGAGATGAATGTGACAGTTTCAAAAAAAATACAGAGTACTCTAGCTACATTAGAAGGTGTAGCTGCTGATTTCAAGAGATCCTGCATAGAGAGTACAGAAAATACTGATAAGGAAATGTTTAAAATGCTTATAAGAGATACTGAAGATATATTAAAAAATGTTGAAGGTAGACTAGAAGATATTAAAAATAAAGAAAAGGAATATAGAAAGGAGTAAAGTATATGTCTATCTATCTAAGCATTACTATAAGGGCTATTGTATCCTATCTTATACTCTTCATTTTAACTAGATTAATGGGAAAAAGAGAAATATCTCAAATGACATATTTTGATTATATAGTTGGAATAACCATTGGAAGTATGGCTGCAATTATGGCTATAGATAAATCCACAACTATATTAATTACATTGCCTGGTTTAATGATATTTGCTTTATTTCAAATAGTAATTTCATATACAGCTTTAAAAAATAAGTCCTTTAGAAAATTGTCTGACGGTGATCCAACGTTTTTAATTAAAAACGGAAAAGTTATGGAGAAGAATTTATTAAAAGAGAGATTAAATATAGATGAACTTACAAGTAAATTAAGAGAAAAAAATGCCTTTAACATAGCAGATGTTGAGTTTGCTTTATTAGAGCCAGATGGACAAATAAGTGTAATGTTTAAGACTGATAAACAGTCTGTTACACCATCTGATTTAAATATACAAACTAAATATATGGGATTTTCAAACATTGTAATAGAAGAGGGAAGGATAATAAGCAGTAGGCTTAGAGAAAAAGGGCTTACTCAATCCTGGCTTATGAGCAAAATTGCTGAACAGGGAGTATATGATTTATCTAGTATAATGTTTGCTCAAGTAGATGAATCAGGAAATTTATATATAGATCTTTATGAAGATGGTAAAAATGATATCATAAAACAAAATAGATCAGATGAAATTACACTTGCTAAGCTTGAAAAACTTCATTCAGATTTCTGCACATATAGTACTGAAATAGATGATAATGCTGCTAAAATCTTATATAAAGAATGTGAAGAAAAGCTTGATAGAATGACAAATACATTTAAAAATTATATAGATAAGAAATCAAAAATATATAAGAGAAAAATGTAATTATAGATTATATGCATATTTTAAGTTTTAATTCAGATAATAGTAATGAGGAGGGGATAAAATGAGTGATAAAGCAAAAATAATTAAAGTAAAGAAAAATTCTCATGGGGACATTACTGATGTTATGACTGATAATGGTAATGTTTATGCTATAAACGATGCTATAATGATGGCTAAAGATGGCGTAATAGAAGGAGTTAACGTAGGCAGAGCTAAAAATGGAAGAGAATATTTAAGAAGTAACCCTAATGGAAGTGAAAATGACAATCTAGATAATATAGAAACTTTCTAAAAATAAAGGTCAGCAATTAATGCTGACCTTAAATAATTTAATGATTTAAAGGGAGTAATATATTAAAGATTTGATTGACCTTCTTCCCAGTTAACTGCGCATAATCCTCCAGTTTTAAATGCCTTTAAAACTCTTAAAGTTTCATCTACGCTTCTTCCAACATTAAGATCATGAACTACAGAATATTTAACATTTCCTTCAGGGTCTATAATGAACAATCCTCTTAGAGAAATACCTTGTTCAGTAATATATATACCATATTTTCCAGCAACTGTTCCTGTTTTATCAGAAGCTATAGGAAATTTAATATTCCCAAGACCGCCTGGTTGTTCAATCCAAGCCTGGTGAGAGTATTCACTATCACAGCTTACTGCAAGTACTTCTGCACCTTCTTTTACAAATTCATCATATCTTGAACTGAATCCAGTTATTTCTGTTGGACATACAAATGTAAAATCAAGTGGGTAGAAGAACATAACTAACCATTTGCCTTTATAATCATCAAGTTTTACCTCTATAAACTTTTTTCCATCTCCAGTGACTGCATTCATTTTGAAGTCAGGAGCTTTTGTTCCTACTAATCTATCCATATTTAATCCTCCTATAAGTTTTTTTATTTCTCTGCTTAGCTTTTGCAAGTTGTAATAGCTTCATCAATTGCAGGTTGATCAAAGCCAAGAATTACATTTCCACATACATTTAACACAGGGACACCAGATTGACCAGAGATTTTAAACATCTCTTCTCTTCCCTGTAAATCTGTAACAACATTTATATCTTCAAATTGAATATTCTTAGATTGTAAATAAGACTTTGTCTTTTTACACCATGGACAAGTTGGTGTTGAATATACTTTTATCATAATAGCTATTCCTCCTTATTTGTTATAAATCTC
>JAYFRK010000102.1:0-3430 GCA_034925975.1 Clostridium sp. | reverse complement strand
AAAACTTGGAGCTATAGTAGAATCTCCTATATTTTTTCCATATATGTCTGGAAGAAAAAATCTTCAAAATTTAGCTAGGCTCAATCCTAACATGACACGTAAAGAACAGTTAGATAAGGTAGAAGAAGCCTTAAGTATTGTTGGACTGCAAGATAGGGCTAAGGATAAGGTGAAAACTTATTCTCTTGGTATGAAACAAAGACTAGGAATAGCTCAGTCGCTACTTAATAATCCGGATATTGTAATTTTAGATGAACCGTCTAACGGATTAGATCCCATAGGTATGAGAGAGTTAAGGGAACTTGTATTAAAATTGCAGGAAGAAAAGGGAATTACTTTTTTCATATCCAGTCATCTTTTAGATGAATTACAACAAATGTGTAATAAATTAATTGTTATAAGAGAAGGAAGTCTTATTTGGAAGGGATTAACCCAAGAACTATTAGCAAAAAGCCATGGAAGCAACAGACTAGAAGATGCTTTTGTTGAACTTATGTTGCAAAAAGAAAGGATGTAAGAGATGAAGGGGTTGTTTATAAGTGAATTAGAAAGACTATGGTGTAAAAAAAGTACTTGGATTACATTTTTATCTGTTCCAATAGTACTGTATGCATCTGCAAGATATTATTCAGGTCATAACTTAAATGTATCGAAGATAAGTCCTGAGTTTACTTCCTTTGGCAACTTTCCAGCTGCTGTTATACAAGAACAGCTAATATTGTTTTTTAATTTAGTAGTAGTGCTGCTTTTGACTTTATCCATTACAGAAGAATATAGAAGTGGCCAAATTAGAATGGTGATGACACGTCCAATATCTTTTACTCATCAATTTTTAGCAAAAATAGGAGCTATCCTTGTAACTTTATTTTTATTAGTTTTAGTATATTTTTTATTAAGTATCCCTATAGGGTATATGCTTATGCCGAAAATAGATAAAGTTCACATTTTTTACTATGCTAATGCCTTTACTATAAAGAGCTCATTACTGTACGGAATAAAGTATTATGCAGTATCGTTTTTAACTATAGTAGCTATGGCATCGGTTATTATGTTTATAGCCACCATAAGTAAGACAATTACAACAGGTATGGGGGTTGGAATTGGATTTATATTAACGTCTCTTGTTTATCCACAGATTCTTTTTATGTTTAATCACCAGCCAACTGTTAAAGTGATTAAATTACAATTTTTATCTTTAACACATATACAGCATATGGGAATAGCTATGATGCTAGGGAAAAATCCATTATTTGTAAAGCTGATTATCACTATTTTATTGGTTTATATTATGATTTTCACAATTTTATCCTATTTGTTCTTTACCAAAAGATCCAACGATATTTAAAAGGGAGGAAAAAATAAATGAAGTTACTTATAGAAAGCGAATTACAAAGAGTATGGACACGTTCTAAAACCAAAGCTATTTTAATAATACTTATTCTAATTACTCTAGCATGGAGCAGTTGCATGAGAGGGTGGAATGTGGGGTTTTATGATGCCAATAATACAATGGCGCTTAATTCACTAAATCTACCTGTGTTTATTCTTCGAGATATCCATCCTGCATTGATGTTTGTATTTTTGCCTATGCTCTATGTAGATGGTTTAAATTCAGAACATACCCAGGGATGCTATAGAAACGTTATGACACGCCCTTATAAAAAGTGGCAGTTTATTGTATCAAAGCTAATAGTACAGGCTATTGTTACTGCTATTACATTGATTATAATATTTATAGTATCTAGTTTATTTGGCAATTTATTTTTTAACTCTGTGGAATCCACTAAATTTTTTAAGAATCCAAATACTCTTAATGTTTTTGGAACACTTATATATAGCTTAAAATTCTACAGTTTAGAATTTTTAATACTGTTTGCATTACTTTCAGTAAGTAGCTTAATATGCAGTATTGTACCAAATGGGGTTCTAGGAGTATTATTAACAATAGCATTTCCAGTTGGCACCATATATATATCCCATGTCTTTGAATTCTTTTTAAGTAGCACTAAAACTATTTTTGACGCATTAGGTAATTCAGCCCCACCAAGTTTTTATGGTATATTATCCTCAATAATTATTATAGGTATAGGAGGAAGTATATTTTTGTGGCAGAAAAAAGACTGGGTATTTTAGTTTTACTTTAAGAAATGACTCTATAGATTTATAATATTGCTTATATAATATGTTTTTAGGGGAGTAAATGTATGTATGAAAAAATATTAGTGGTTGATGATGAAGAAGATATTGTATCTTTTATTAAGGATTTTTTAGAAGATCAAGGATATGAAGTATTGACAGCCTTTAATGGAGATGAAGCTATAGAAAAAGTAAAATCTGAACCAGACTTAATATTACTTGATATAATGATGCCTAAAAAGGATGGCTACGAAGTTTGTAAGAGCATAAGAGATATAGTTACATCTCCTATTATATTTTTAAGTGCTAAACAAGAAGAAATGGATAAAGTAAAAGGACTCATCCTAGGTGCAGATGATTATATAATAAAGCCTTTTGGAATAAGAGAATTGAAGGCTAGAATTGATGCACATCTAAGAAGAGAGAGGCGATCTATAAACACTGTTAACAGATCAAGATTATACTTTGGAGAGCTGAGTATAGACATTAATGGTCGTGAGGCTTATTTTAAAGATAAACTTATATCTTTTACTAGACGGGAGTTTGATATAGTAGAGCTTCTATCAATGCATCCAGGGCAAGTTTTTTCAAAAGAACATATATATGAAAAAGTATGGGGATATGATGCTGAGGGGGATTCCTCTGCTGTTGCAGAACATATTAAAAATATTCGAGCTAAATTGTCATCCATATCAGGAGAAAAGGAGTATATCTTAACTATATGGGGTGTTGGATATAAGTGGGAGAGATTTAAATGATAAAGAACCTTTCTTTAAAAAAGCAATTTATTTGGAACTTTATTTTTGTAATATTATCTAGTCTAATTCTTTCAATCTTAACTTATGGAGTATTTCTAATTTTGATTGATAATAACGTAATTATAAGAAGCGATTATTATGAAAAAAAGATTCCAGGTATTGTAGACTATATTAATAAAAAAGGTGAAGTGCTATTAAATGTAGGTGAAAAATATGAATTGGAGAAGAATATCCCTCTTCATGGAATTGAATATGCAGTACTAGATAATAAAAATCAAATTTTATACGGAACCATAAAAAGCATAAGCGATAAAGATATAGAAGCTATATCTCATAGTGAAGATAGAAGAATCAATAGGTTAAATGAAGTTACATTATATGTTCCAATAGTAAAGGAAAACTCCAAAAAAGGATTAGTAATGTTAAAATATGTTCTAAAACCTACAGCAGCTAATCCAAAGTTTGATTTTTTAGTACCTTCTGAATTGTTGATTTTTCTTTCACCTTTTATATATATTACTATTTTTACATGGATA
>JAYFRK010000367.1:0-2304 GCA_034925975.1 Clostridium sp. | reverse complement strand
TGTGGGGGAGCTGGCTGTGCTCGTCCTTGAGCACAATTACGAATTTTTAAAACAGCAGCCTTAAGTACTACTAGTTATTTCTTCAAAATTTTTTCAATTGACACATACATGTTAGCCAGTAATCTTACATGACTTAATTAGTTGCAACTAATAATTACTATAGTAAATACTAAAAGGACTTCAAAAATCAAAATGATAATTTTGCATGGCGTAGCCACACTGTAAACTTACTAAGTATATATTATTGAAGATAGCTAGAAAAATACTTTTAATAAATACGTTAGTATGTGGAGATTGGTAATTTTATATTCCTTAATTAATTGTAATCAAAAAAATACTGTAGCAAATACTAATATGTTTTCAACAGGCTCCGCCTAAAAAATCATGTCATCCTTATCGGATTAGGCACTTTACGCTTTTTAGAAGCCTATTGATATAGTATTTATTACAGTTAATAACTTAGTTACAGTTCAAATAGTAGTTGCGATTACAATTATTTATATATTTATAGTATAAGTAATAGCGGCCTTGATTTACCTAATCTAAGGTACTAAAAGTCAGAAGGTGTATAATTCTCTGTTGAATTATACACCTTCGATTTTTAGCACCTTATTCTGTAGTCGCCAAGGACGCCATTTTTATTGCACTTTGTCTATATTATTTACTAGATTCAATAGCTGCTGTAAGAGGCGGTATAACTTGCTTCTTTCTGGATAAAAGGTTAGGGATATATACAGAATCATTTTCTAAAGTTACATTGAAAGCTTTATTTACAAATTCTGTTTTATCTCCTAATGCTATTACTTCAGAACCATCTTGAATTATGTCTGTTAATAGAAGTACAAGTAAATCATAGTTTTCAGATTCACACTTACTATTCATATAAGATATCATTTCAGGTTTCATAGAAGCAAATCCTTCTAAATCCATTGTGCTAACTTGAGCAACTCCTATCTTATAGTTTAGAAGAGTAAATGTCTTAAAATCTGTATTAAATATTTCATCAACACTTCTTCCAGTAAGAGAAGTACCTGCTTTAAACATTTCCTTAGCATATTCTTCAGGGTTTATGTCAGCTATTTTAGCTAATTTATTTAATATAACTCTATCAAAATTAGTTGAAGTTGGTGATTTAAATAATAGTGTATCTGAAATTATAGCACTACATAAAAGTCCAGCTATTTGCTTAGATGGTGTAATGCCATTTTCGAAGAACATAGATCCTATTATAGATGAAGTACATCCTACAGGCTCATTTCTGAAATAAATTGGATTACCAGTTTGAATATCTGCTATTCTATGGTGATCAATTACTTCTATTATTTCTGCATCTTCAAGTCCATCTACAGATTGAGCTCTTTCATTATGATCTACAAGTATAACTTTCTTATTAAATTGAGATATCAAATGATATCTAGAAATTGTTCCAAGTACTCTATTATTGCTATCAAGTACAGGATAACTAGTGAATCTAGTTTTGCCCATAGTATCTTTTATATCTTCTACGTAATCTGTATCTCTAAAGTAAACTAAGTTCTCATTTGCCATTACGTATCTTACAGGGATACTTTGAATAATCATTCTTGCTGAAGTGAATGAATCATAAGGCGTATTTATTATTGAACAATTGAACTTAGCAGCTTTTTCAATAATATTTTTATTTACGGTATGGCTACCTGTAATAATCATTAATGAAGCATTATTTTTTATAACTGCTTCTTGAGTGTCTTCTCTATTTCCGCAAATTACAATATCTCCAGGTTCCATGATTTTTTTCATGCTTTCTGGATCCATAGCAGCAACTAATATTTTACCGCCAAATTTTGATAATTTATCAGGTTTATATAATAATTTACCAGATAAAGTTTCAATTATATTTTCAATTGGAGTATCGCTTTTTCCTATTATATAATTATCCCATATGTCCATGTATGATGAGGTTAAGTTAGATAAACTTACAATACCAACAAGTGTTTCATTGGTATTAATAACAGGGATAGACTTAATATTATTCTTTTTCATTATGGACCAAGCAGTTTTTAATGATGTTTCAGGATAAACTGCTGGTATTTTATCCATGTTTAAATCTCTAACTCTAGCCTTTAAGCTATCTACATATTGTGGTTTTTCAACTCCAAAATAATCTAATGCAAATTGAGTTTCTCTGCTCACTTCACCTAATCTAATAGGGATTGCATTTACATTAGCAGATTTATTTTTAAATTCAGCATATGAAAGAGCAGCGCATATTGAATCAGTGTCTGGATTTTTGTGTCCAGTAATGTAAATTACATCTTTCATCTA
>JAYFRK010000019.1:0-6313 GCA_034925975.1 Clostridium sp. | reverse complement strand
AAAATGATACTATAATATATCCTGGGAATGTATTAGAAGGTAATACAGTAATTAAAAAGAACTGCAGTATTTATCCTAATTCTAGGATTAAAGATAGCATTATTGAAGAAGGCGTTACTATTCAAAGTTCAGTTATACTAGAAAGTTACATAGGAAAAAATACTACAGTTGGACCATTTGCTTATGTAAGACCAGAAAGTAAAATAGGAGAAAATGTTAGAGTAGGCGACTTTGTAGAAATAAAAAAATCTACTATTGGAAATGGTACGAAAGTATCTCATCTAACATACATAGGAGATGCTGAAGTAGGAAGTGGATGTAATTTTGGATGTGGAACTGTAGTTGTTAATTATGATGGAAAACATAAAAACAAAACAATTATAGGAGACAATGTCTTTATTGGTTGTAATGCTAATTTGGTTTCGCCTTTAGAAATAGAAGACGAAACGTATATAGCTGCAGGGTCAACTATTACAAAAAAAGTTCCAAGTGGAGCTCTTGCAGTTGCAAGGGCAAAACAATCTAATAAAGAAGGCTGGGTATATAAGAGAGACTTAAAGAAAAAGTAAAATATAAAAAGCATTATTTTGGATAAAAATTAAGGAGGTTTACATATGATATCCCATGGTAAAAATATTAAAATCTTTACGGGAAATGCAAATCATAATTTAACACAAGAAATAGCTGATATTTTAGGTGTTAATGTGGGTGATTCAAAGGTAGGAAAGTTTAGTGACGGAGAAATATCTGTAACTACTAACGAAACTGTAAGAGGAGCAGATGTGTTTGTTATTCAATCAACTAATGCACCTGTTAACGACAACTTAATGGAGCTATTAATTATGATAGATTCATTCAAAAGAGCATCAGCTGGCAGAATAACAGCAGTAATACCTTATTATGGCTATGCGAGACAAGATAGAAAGGCTAAAGCAAGAGATCCAATAACAGCAAAATTAGTTGCAGATTTAATAACAACAGCTGGGGCTGATAGAGTTCTTACAATGGATTTACATGCTGCCCAAATACAAGGATATTTCAATGTTCCGGTTGACAACCTAAAAGGTGCACCAATACTTGCTAAATACTTCATAGAAGAGGGATTTAAAGATAGAGATGATGTAGTAGTTGTATCACCAGACCTTGGAAGTGTAACAAGAGCTAGAGATTTTGCGGATAGATTAAATGCACCAATAGCTATAATTGATAAAAGAAGACCAAAAGCTAATGTTTGTGAAGTAATGAACATAATTGGAGATATAAAAGGTAAAAATGTTATTTTAATTGATGATATGATAGATACTGCTGGAACAATAACAAATGGAGCAAATGCTCTAGTAGAAAGAGGAGCAAAGGAAGTTTATGCTTGCTGTTCACATGGAGTTTTATCAGGTCCAGCATTTGAAAGAATAGAAAATAGTGCTATAAAGAAATTAGTTGTACTTAATACAATAGCGTTACCAGAAGGAAAGGTAAGCGACAAATATGAAGTGCTATCAGTAGCACCAATATTTGCTGAAGCTATCAAGAGAATATATGAAGATGTATCTATAAGCAAATTATTTATATAATAGTATAAAAGACTGTATATTAAAAGACATATAGTGTGATGAAAAACATCATACTATATGTCTTTTGTTTTAAATAAACTTTATTTAGAAATTTATTTTTGTGAATTTTATTAATTGTAACATTTATTTTAATTTATATTGTTAAACATGTAAAATACAATTAAATATGATAGAGTATAATTGAAAGAATTTTAGAAGAAATTAAGATTAATATGAAGAGGTAAAATGGGATCATATACTACTGAATATAGGTATTATTTAGGTTCTATAAAAAATTGGGGGTAAGGTAGCTTATGGAAGGAACGTTAGCGAAAGTATTAATAGTTGATGATGATGTAAATATATGCGAAGTTATAAAAATGTATTTGGAAAATTCAGGCTATTCTACTAGAACATGTTATGATGGAAAATCTGTTCAAGAAGTCTTTTTAGATTATAAACCAGATTTAGTTTTATTAGATATTATGCTGCCACATATTGATGGAGTAGATGTATTAAAGTGGATAAGAAGAGAATATGAAACTCCAGTTATAATGTTAACTGCTAAAGGAGAAACCTTTGACAAAGTTTTAGCTTTAGAATTGGGAGCAGATGACTATATAGTAAAGCCTTTTGAACCAAAGGAACTAATAGCTAGAATTAAAGCTGTACTTAGAAGATACAATGTAGAAAGTGAAAATAAGGAAGTGCTTGAATTCCCAGAGCTTTCCGTTGATATAAATTCTTATATAGTTTTATATAGAGGCAATGAAATAAAGATGCCTCCAAAAGAGTTTGAATTGCTATATTATCTTGCAAGTAATAAAAATAAAGTGTTTACAAGGGAACAATTGCTTTGTGAAGTGTGGGGATATGATTATCCTGGAGATTCAAGAACAGTAGATGTACACATAAAAAGATTAAGAGAAAAACTACAAGGAGGCCCTAATTGGCAAATAGAAACTGTTTGGGGTGTAGGGTATAAGTTTGAGGTGAAGTAGATGCGAAAGAAAGGCCTATTTTCTAAGATGGTAGCAACTTATACCTTAATAATTTCCATAAGCTTTATTATTTTGGCTACATTTTTGTCATTTTGGTTTGAAGGATATTTCTTCAATCAGAGGAAAGGTCAAATTTTAGCGGAGGGACAGATAGTTGCAAATGCTGCAATACAGTACTTATATGGAGGTACACCTATAAGTAAGACAAATGATATTTTAGAGTATGTTTCTAACTATTCGTCTACAGATATAATTTTGTTAGATAGTTATGGATATGTTTATGCAACATCAAATCCTAACCATAAAAAGTTTATAGGAAATCAGCTTTTAACAAAAGATTTAGAGATGTTAAGACAAGGTAAGATTATTGAAAAAAAAGATTTTTTTGACGATGTTTTAAAAATGGAAGTACACTCTTATGAAATTCCTATATTGTATAGAGAAGTATTCCAAGGAACAATAGTAATGAATACTCCAATGCAAGAGATAAAAGAGCCTTTAAGGAGAGTTTACCAAATTATATGGATGTCCGCAATTCTAGCTATAGTAGCTTCTAGCATTATCATATACTATTTTTCGCAGAGGATAATAATTAAACCTCTAGAAAAGATAAATAGTGTTGCAGGTAAAATATCTCAAGGTGAAGTTGGAAAACGAGTAGATATTAAATCTGATGACGAAATAGGAGAACTTGCTAAGTCCTTTAATTCAATGGCAGATTCACTACAGGAGGTAGAGAACAACAGAAGAACTTTTATATCAAATGTATCACATGAGCTTAGATCTCCTATTACATCTATAAAAGGTTTTATAGGAGGAATATTAGATGGTATTATCCCGAAGGAAAAAGAAACTTATTATTTATCCATTGCTTACGAAGAAATTCAGAGACTGACAAGGCTTATAAATGATCTTTTAGACCTATCAGCTATAGATGCTGGAAAGTTTACTTTAAGTATTCAAGAACAGGATATTAATGAAATTGTACGGCTTTCTATTATAAAGTTTGAAACTATTATAAAGTCTAAAAAGATTAATGTAGATGTGTGGCTAGACGATAAGGATGTATACGTGCTGGCAGATAAAGATAAAATAATACAAGTAGTAACTAACCTGGTAGACAATGCCACAAAACATGTTGAAGAGGGAGGAAACATAGATATACGGACAAAGGTTAAGGGACAAAAGGTTTTTGTATCAATATACAATGATGGACCTAACATTCCTGAGGAAGATGCTAAGCGTATCTGGGAGAGATTTTACAAAAGTGATAAATCAAGAACTACTAAGGTTAGTACAGGACTAGGATTATCTATAGTGAGAAGAATAATTACTCAACATGGAGAAGATATATGGTTTGAGAATAAAGAAAATAAAGGAGTTAAGTTTATATTTACTTTAAAAAGAGCACATAAATAATGGGGATATCTACAAGTGATAAATTTAAGCTATGGAGGTGATGTATTTGTATGAAGATAATGAAAATGTAAAAGAAGTAAATTGGGAAAGTATAAATGAAGATAAATGTGGTGAAATAAAGTTTAGAAAACGAAGATATACAATAAAAAAATTTTTTAGAGAAATAGCATTCATATTAATAGCCATATTATCTGGAGCAATATCATCGAATTATATTATTGATAAAAAGTATTCTGAAATTTTAGGAGAAAATAATAAGACACCTGATATCAAAGCGATAGATTCTGATAAAGAAAAGGTAGGCTTAGGTATAAATAAAAATGAAATAGCCAAAGTTGCAGAAAAAATTGGACCTACAGTAGTAGGAATAGTAAAAACTTCTTCAAGTCCATTAGTAAATGTGAACAAAGATAGTGGATCAGGAATAATCTTTAATTCTGATGGATATATAGTAACTAACTACCATGTTATAGAAGGGTCAAATGATATTTCAGTAAAGCTGGCAAATGGAAGAAATTATATTAAGGCTAAGTTAATAGGTGCAGATCCTACATCAGATTTGGCAGTAATAAAAATAGAAGCTACTAACCTACCAACAGCTAAGTTTGGGGACTCCTCAAAAGTTCGTGTAGGTGATCTTGCAATAGCAATAGGCAATCCATTAGGTGAGGAGTTTGCAGGGACTGTAACATCAGGAATAATCAGTGCAAGGAATAGAAAAATTCAATATGGAGGAGCTATATATAAAGTGCTTCAAACAGATGCAGCTATTAACCCAGGAAATAGTGGAGGAGCCCTATGTAATGCTGATGGAGAGGTTATAGGAATAAATAGTTTAAAACTTGGAGACGCCCAGTTTCAAAATGTAGAAGGAATAGGTTTTGCTATAGCTATAAACGAAGTTAATCCAATTATAGAACAAATTATGAAGTATGGAAGAGTTGCAAGACCTCGTTTAGGCATATATGGAAGAGATGCAGTATCAGAAGATGGCAGTGGAATTAAAGGTGTATATGTTAGTGAAATTATTAAGGGAAGTGGCGCAGAAAAAGCAGGGGTTAGACCTACAGATATTATTATAGAAATAGATGGACAAAGCATTACTAAATTTGAAAATATAACAGAAATTATAGAAAAACATAAAATTGGAGATACTATTAAGGTAAAGTTATGGAGACGAGGAAAAAATATTAATATAAACATTACACTTACTGATATAAAAGAAATTAAATAGATATTTGAACCCGTGGGAGGTAATCTCATGGGTTTAAGCATTTTACATAATGGATTTATAATAGTTTCTTACAGAGTTTATTAAGCTAAGATTGACTTTATAAAATAATGCTTTTAAGGTATTATATTTAGGTATAATAAAGATAAAGGCAACTTTGGAGGTATAGTTTTATGTATTTGATAGTGGGATTGGGCAATCCGGGAAAAGAATATGAGCATACAAGACACAATGTAGGGTTTGATATTATAGATTTAATAGCGGAAGAGTATAATATTGATTTAAATAGGAAAAAATTCAAAGGTATATATGGCGATGGAAGAATAGGATCAGAAAGAGTTTTAATTCTTAAACCTATGACTTATATGAATCTAAGTGGTGAAAGTATAAAAGAGGTTTTGAGCTTTTATAAAATACCTAACGAAAATATTATATTAATATATGATGATATTAGTCTTGAAGTAGGTAGGCTTAGAGTTAGAGAAAAAGGAAGTGCGGGAGGACATAATGGAATTAAGAGCACTATAGCCCATTTAGGAAGTGATGTATTCCCTAGAATAAAGGTAGGAGTAGGTCAACCCTCAGGTAATAATCTAGTTTCCCATGTTTTAGGTAAATTTTCAGAAGAAGATAGAGAAAAGCTAAGTAAAACATTTAAAATAGCTAGTAAAGCAGTAGAGAGCATAATAACAGAAGGTACTGTAGAGGCCATGAACAAGTTTAATGGATTTAGGGCAGAGTAGTAATATGAGAGGTGGATATTTTATGAGGTTGAAGGGGTTAATGCAACCTTTAATAGAAAGTACAAAATTTAAAGATATATTAAATAGCATAAGCAATAATAGATTCCCCATAGAGATTACTGGAATTTCGGATTCGGGTAGAAGCTATTTTATAAGTGGATTATATGAGAGTGAGACAAGGCCTATTACTATATTCACCAATAGCGACGTGGAAGCGAAAAACTTATATGAGGATTTGTCATTTTATTTACCTAATGTATATTATTTTCCAACCAGAGAAATAGTTTTTTATAATATATATGCTATATCTGGAGACCTTAGGTGGGAAAGATTAAAAGTAATCAGAGAGATGCTTAGAGAAGGTAAAAA
>JAYFRK010000191.1:0-4015 GCA_034925975.1 Clostridium sp. | reverse complement strand
TGGCAAATATTTTGGAAGTTGTGATTTAAGATAGCTTTCGTTTTCGTAGGATATAACTTTACTTAAAGTCCCTATAATCTCTTCTATAGGTATATGGTTTATGGCTAACACCTTGGAATATAGGAGGTCTTGTTGTTCCTTTAAAGTATTTATTACATATACCCCATCTTTAAACCAGTAAAACTGAAGTGGACATAAAACCCTTACAGGGAGAGTAACAAATGTATGGGCATCTTTAATAGATGCCACTATCTTTGAGATTTCAACTTTCACTTCATAGTCATCATAGTAATTTATATCTCTTTTTAAGATCTCTATTTCTCTGTAAAATTCATCTCTATCTTTATAAAAGAATAAATTCTCGTGTCTTTTGGGAAGTTCTATTGACAGCATATCTAAGTCTTCAATCCATCTTTTGTTTCTTATATATTCCATAGGCTGATCTCCTCATAATTACTATGCAAAGTCTTTAAAATTGTTCTCAATACTTTTTATAATATCCTCAAGTGGATTGAATCTGTATATATACTTCTTTCCTATCTTTGCTTTTCTAAAGAAGCCAAGATCAACTAAATCATTTAAGTCTGTTCTAGCTGTCTCGTAGGATATTTTATTTTTCTTTTTGTATTCTTCAGCAGAAATTATATTTTTATCTGCAGTTATGAAGAAGTTAATTATTTTTGTTTGTCGTGGATTTAGAAATATACCTGCCTTATCCATCATATCCTTTATTAGCTTTTTACCAAATTCTTTTTTAAAGTGAACTTTAATTCTTTCTATGGACTTAACTATCATACTTAAATAATAATCTATAAAATAAGTCATATCACTATCATATATTTCAGTATTTTCAATAGCCTCATAATATTTTTTTCTCTCCTCATTAATTAAACTTGATATTGAGAAAAATTTAAAAAATTCATATCCTTCCTGAATAAGATACATATATGATATAGCCCTAGTTGTTCTTCCATTTCCATCAAAGAAGGGATGTACATATACAAAATAAAAATGTATTATGCAAGCTTTTATTAATGGATGAAGTTCAGTATTGTTTCTAATAAAACTTATCAAAGAATCCATAAGCAATTGTACTTCAGTGTGGTGTGGAGCCTTGTAACTGTAGTTTCCTTTGCTAAGATCCCATACCCCTACAAAGTCATTTCTATATTTTTCAACTATTTCATCTTCCTCTAAGGTTCCCTCAGTAAGAATTTTATATATATTAATTATCATGTTCTCATCTAAGGGAGTGGTTATATTTTCAATTATATATTTTAATGCATAAAAATTATTTAAAATCATTTTTTCGCTTTTATCTTTAGGTTCTAGGTTTTTCTCTACCATTTCTTTAGTTCTTCTTTTAGTAGAAAAGGCTCCTTCAATAACACTTGAACTGTACGCTTCATCTATAAGTGAATCTATAATTACAGAAACTTCTATATTAAAAGGAACAGATTTGAATAAATCTTCTGCAGCAGATTTCTCTATTATCTCCATATTTTTTTTTATGTTTTCCGTTATGTTGAACCAAAAATTCTCATTCTTTTGATCCTTAAGCGGAATTGAAATTGAGCTCTTCTTTCTCTCTTCCATTAAAGTTTCCCAAAACTCATCAATATCTATATCTTTTGGTAACCTATATTGAAGTTCTTTTTTAGTTAAATATCTAGAATTAAATTCACTAATCATATTATCCATAATACTAGTCACCACCTTTGTTTACAGTATTGACTTTATTAAATATTTTATACTATTTTACTACTAATTTATTACTAATACAAGGAACTTAAATCCCCTCTAAAAGCCTTAGATAGTATAGAACTTTTAATTAATTCTATCTGATTTTCAAGATTTATAATTTCCTCTGCTCTAGTTTCTAATGTGAATATGCTGTGAAGGGTATCCACTAACCTTCTTTGGGTTTCTAAAGGTGGTAGCTTTATTATCTTATCCCCTATAGTTTTTGCAGATACTCTAGGTAAGTTTATTCCATTTGAATTTCCTACTGCATAATCAATAAACTCTATTGTATCAAAATAATAATTTATGTATTCAGGTAAAACTTCTTCCTTAGCTCTTATAACCAATATGTCAGTGGAGCATATGCCGCTAAACTCAGCTATATCATGCTTATTAAGATAAGGTCTCAGCCTTCCGTATAATACGTCTCCCTCTTTAAATACATTCTTAGCGCTCTTTAACCCCTTAGAACTGCCAACACTTGTAATTCCTTTACCAGATTCAAAATTTTCCAGTCCTAAATACTTAACTTCTTCAGCTTCACCTGGCTCCCACTTCTCACTTACGAAAGTTATACAATCTTTTAGCACTATTTCTCTAGCTTCTTTAAAATCTATAAGCTCTCCATTAAAAGCTTTGTATAAAATCGCTGCCCTTCTCTTTTCTATTCCTTCTCTTGCTTCCTCTAAAATCTCTTTTGTTTTATGGAGCTTTTCAAAAATGTTCTCTATTATTTTGGATATTCTTCTTTGTTCTTCTATTGGAGGCAGAGCAATATCTAGTCCTTCAATTATTGCAGCACTAATATTGGGCTGAGCTCCACCATAGGCTAAGTCTAATATTTCTCTACTTTTATATGCTATAAAATAATTTCTAAACTTCTCATCTATTAGCTCTTCATCTATAATCTTAATATTTCCTACCCGTTGGTTTTGCAGGGCTGTATCCTTCAAACTGTATACCCCAGTTTTACCTGTGGTAGCCCCTGACATAGCAATAAGTAAGTCTCCACTTTTCACAATGAACTTTTCATTTAGTTGTACTTCATCTATATAAACTGTATTGTCTTCACTAAATACTACTTTAAAGTTATCAATATTTGATATCCTAACTAATGGTATACCTTTTTCTCCGTAATCCTTACTTTTGAAAGCATATCCATTATATAGCTTACAGACACTTCCAAACTTCGCCCAAGTCCAGTGTTTAGGTATCTCATGGAGTATCTCTTTTATTTTATTAGGATCTTTAGTCTCTTCTAGTATGTTTTTCCCTTTAGCCATATTATCTCTCCTGTCTATGACACTTAAACTTTCAAATTATCTATTCTCTAAGCTCTTTAATTCTTTAATTACACTCATAAGCAAATCTGTTGCCTCTTCAAGCTTTGTTACTGCATCTTCTGCAGATTCTATTGGATCTGGAAGGTTTTCATAGTCCAGTATAGACTCATCCTTTATAAGTCCTAAATCTAGGCTATCTCCCTTTTTCTCTACTTCTTCCCTTGTAAATACGGACCATCTTTCATCTTGAATTGCTCTTCTATCCTCTGCAGTATATGCCTTTATAAAGCTTTCAAAATGTTCTTCCTTTAATGGATTAGTTTTACCTAATGAAGGCATATTAGTTCTCAAATCATAAAACCATATCTCTTTTGTATTGTCTTTATCCTCTCTTCCCCTTGTAAAAAATAAAACGTTAGTTTTAACTCCTTGAGCATAGAATATTCCTGTTGGAAGTCTTAATATTGTGTGAAGATTGCATTTATCCATTAAGTCTCTTCTTATATTAGCTCCATCACCTTCTTGGAATAAAACATTATCTGGAAGTACAACTGCTGCCCTTGCCTTTCCATCTTGTTTTAATGAGCGATATATATGTTGAAGGAAATTAAGCTGTTTATTTCCGCTTATATATGTTAAGTCATCTCTTGTAGCCCTCTCTCCACCTTTTTTAGTTCCAAAGGGAGGATTTGACAGCACCACATCATAGTTCTTCATTTCCTTACCCAAGTTAGAAAGGGTGTCCCCTAAATATATCTTTCCTTCAATATCATGAAGCATAGCATTCATAAGGGCTAATCTATGAGTATCATGTACTAGTTCACATCCTGAAAGTGCTTCTCTTATCTGAAATTCCTGTAGATCCAAGTCCAAGTCATCTAAGTTATTAGTATTTTCTTTTATATAATGATCTGCTGCAATCATAAATCCAAAGGTCCCTGCTGCAGGATCATTACATCTTTCACCTGGTTTTGGGTCCATAAGCTTTA
>JAYFRK010000105.1:0-2081 GCA_034925975.1 Clostridium sp. | reverse complement strand
AATAGCTATATCTTTATAGGATACCACCTGTCCATAAGGAATCTTTGTAAGTTCATTCCATACTCTATTTTGAAAATCAGTGCCTTCAAAAGAAAGCTTTAAATTAAATTTCTTTCTTTTTCCTTTAAAATACTCATCTATTTGGTTATATGCCTCTTTTAGAATTTTTGGCATTTCCACAGTTTCGCCTTCCTTATCTACAAAATATATAGATAGAACAGCATCCTCTGAACTTGTTATTTCTACTATTCCTATTTCTGATTTATAATAAGCCTTATATTCTTTTCTCATACAAAAACCTCTTCTATTATTAATATTTTTAACTATACACTATTCACAAACTGTTTTATTTCTTCCCCTATTTTTAGCTTTATATAAGTTTTGATCAGCCTTTCTTATGAGATCATTTACACTTTTTTCATAATCATTCATAAAACTTATGCCAAAACTTGCAGTTAATTTAATATTTTCACCTTCAAATTTAAATGTTCTATTTTCTATACTTCTTCTCATTCTTTCTGCAATATAAAAGGCTGTATGTCCATCTGTATTATTAAGTACTATTAAAAATTCTTCTCCACCATATCTTGCTATCCAATCCTGACCTTTTCTTATTACTTTAGAAATTATCTTAGTAAATTCTTTTAATATATAGTCTCCAGCTAGATGGCCATATAAATCGTTTACTTTCTTAAAAAAATCAATGTCTACCATTACCACGGACAAAGGTGTCCCTTCTGCTTGGTTTACATAGATATCATTAGGAAGCTTTTCATCAATATACCTTTTATTATATATGCCTGTCAATTCATCCTTGGTAATATTATCATTTAACTTTCTAATTTCTTCATTTATTTCATTTACACTTTTCTTCTCTAGGTTACATATAATTCCTGAGCTTGTTATATCCTTTATAATTTCCAGTACATATTTTTTATTTTCTAATTCTAGAGGAGATGCAATAACTAAAAACATTTTATCTTTATTATACTCAACTTTCATAAACGTGTCATCTTTTAAATAAGCTCTTATGGCAATACAATTATTACAGGCTTTTTCTTTTAACCAAAAGTCATGGCAATGATGTGCATAAGAATTATGTTCCATATCACCATAAGTAATTATCTCTTTTGTAATAGGATCTACAACTCTCATTTCATCATAAAATCCTTTTAGGCTAGATAAAACTTTTATTAATTCTTCAATGTCTTTCATATGCCATCTCTCCTAATTAATTCTAATTACATCTTAGATTAATTTTTAATCATTATTAACAAATTATCACTATAGTTTATTATATCATAAAAAATTCTTATTTGTTAATCTTTGTAGATTTATGTACTTATTTCTGTAAATTTTTTAGGTTAGTAACCTGCAAAAAGAACACCATTATTTTTAAATAAATGGTGTTCTCCTATAGAATTAACTAAATTACCATGGCTAATTAATTTTAAGCGCGAGAGCCTCCGATTTTTAATGCCTCAGTTATAGTTTTATTATTTTGAATAAGATTGAACAAAGGATATCCTATTACAGTCACCACTACAAATTCTCCTGCTGCAACTTGCAATGATGTTAATAAAAATGGAAGTTTAGATAAAAAATATAATTCTCCTCCTATTATGAACCCATTAAACAATGTAGGCCATAAAGTAGCCACAAATAAATTTTTAGATTTACTAATCATGTATACACTAAAAAAAGTTGCTGTACTTCCTACAATTACATCTACAATTCCAAGAGGGCTAAATAGGTTTGAAATAACACAGCCAAGAACTAATCCTGGAATATATAATGGATCAACAAAGGCAAGTAAAGTCATAACTTCTGAAAGTCTAAATTGAATAGGTCCATAGCTGATTGGTGCAATAGCTACAGTTAAAACTGCATAAACCGCTGCAACTAAAGCTATTTTTACTAATTTGTTTATTTTATTATCTTTCATTATTTTTCTCCTTTCTAAAAATATTATTTCTTAATGAATAAGTAGTTGTACATTTTGTTTGTACTCTATTCTTCCAGTAGTAAATTACCAAGAAAACACTTTGGTATTTAAACCAAAATAAAAAACTGCCTTGAAA
>JAYFRK010000348.1:0-3174 GCA_034925975.1 Clostridium sp. | reverse complement strand
GCAATTTCTTCCCATAACTTCTACTATACTAACCCTTTCATGAGAAGATGATGTATCTCTTAACTTGTTTATAGCATCTAACACTGTATTAATAGCAGTATCAAACCCTATAGTATAATCTGTATAGGCTAAATCATTATCTATTGTTCCTGGAAGTCCTATAGTAGATATTCCCATCTTAGACAATAATCTTGCTCCTTGGATGGAACCGTCTCCTCCTATAACAACAATCCCATCAATTCCAAAAGCTTTTAAAATATTTACAGCTTTCTTTCTGCCTGCTTCTGTTCTAAATTCTTCACTACGAGCGGTTCTCAAAATTGTCCCACCCCTATTAATAATATCAGATACACTATGGCGTCCCATTTCAAAGATTTCACCATTAATAAGACCGCTGTATCCTCTTTGTATTCCCATAACTTTAAGGCCTTTATCTAGTCCTGTCCTAACTACTGCTCTTATAGCAGCATTCATTCCTGGAGCGTCTCCTCCACTTGTCAAAACAGCAATTGTTTTCATTTTTTTATTCCCTCCTGACACCGTGGGACTTATTTTATCCCGTTAAACTTATAAATAAACTAGTTTAACATTATCATTAACTTTACGGATAGTATATCATTATATTTAAAACTTTTCATTCAAAATTTCGTCAAAATATAAAAATAATTTTAGTTTCTATATTTAGTATTATTTTTTCTTCTATTAATATTTTGTTTACCTAACAGATAAATATACTATTAACTTTAGAATATAAAATTAATAAATTTATATTCTAATAAATATAGCTATGTTTGTAAAAAATTATTGTATAAGTGAACTTAAAGTCATTAATATCAACATTTTTACAAACATAGCTAATTATAAAATCTTTATGTTTTCTCTTCCATATTTTTCTTTTAAAAAATCAATTAAATCATCATTAGTCTTTATCCAGTATTCTCTTGATAATAAATATTTTTTTCTATCTTCCTTAGTACATATATATATAGGCATATTTCCACTATTGGACATACAAATCGGTTTTAAATTATTCATCGCTTGTTTAACTTCTTTGTTATTCTGCACCTGTATATATAGTTTTTCACTAGAAAACTTTGTTAGTCTTTCTACGGCATCACATAATACTTTTGGCTGCTCATCTTCCCTTTTTGTAACTCTTCCTTTTATGAGTACAATTTCATCTTCTATTATGGAGTCTTTAAAAGATTCAAGTACTTTTGGGAATACAATAACCTCTATAGAACTATATAAATCTTCTAATTTCACAAAAGCCATTATACTATTAGTTCTGGTTATCTTTCTATTTACTTCAGTTATAAGCCCACCAATTATAACTCTATCCCCATCTTTGATCCTAGAGTTTTCCTCTTCTATGTGTCTTGTAACATCGTCAATAATCTCATCTTCTAATGGACCTTCTCCAATTATATCAGTAGTTTTTGCCGAAGTTCTATTTTTTAGCGCTTCTTCGTATTCTTCTAGTGGATGTCCTGTTAAATATAATCCTGTCATTTCTTTTTCCATGGAAAGTTTATACTTTTTGTCAAATTCTTTTATATCAGGATACTTTATTTCAGTTTCCTTAAATTCCTCTGTAAGAGTGGCAAATAAGCTTACCTGTCCGTCGATATTCTTTTTTCTTTGATTGGATACAGAATCCAGTACCTTTTCGTAAACAGCTAAAAGCTGTGATCGATAGGTCTGCAGACAATCAAAAGCTCCTGCCTTTATTAGACTTTCCACCATTCTTTTATTAACACTGTTACTATCAACTTTATTGCAAAAGTCAACAAAAGAAGTGAATTCACCTTTTTTCTCTCTTGATTTTACAACACTTTCAATAAGATTATCTCCAACATTTTTTATAGCCGAAAGACCAAATTTTATCTTTCCATCTTGCACTGTAAATTTTCCAAAACCTTCATTTATATCTGGCGGAAGAGTTTCTATGCTCATCTCCTTTGCAGCTCTAACATAAGCTGCAACTTTATCACTATTACCTCTTACGCTATTTAGCATAGCCGCCATAAACTCTGTTGGATAATAGTATACCAAGTATGCTGTGTAATAAGCTACTACTGCATAAGCAGCAGCATGGGATTTGTTAAAGGCATAACTTGCGAAGTCCATCATCTGGTCATAAATTTTATTTGCAATTTCTTCGCTAATCCCATTTCTTAAACATCCTGGTACTATTATATTTTTATTTTCATCTACGATTCCGTAGATAAAATTCTTTCTCTCTTCCTCCATGACTTTATGTTTTTTCTTAGACATGGCACGTCTAACCAGGTCACTTCTACCCATGGAGTATCCTGCTAATACTCTAACTATTTCCATTACCTGTTCTTGATAAACCATTACTCCATAGGTAACATTTAGTATTTGTTCCAGCTCCGGTGTATCATACACAATTTCATCTGGATTATTTTTGTTTTTAATGTATCTTGGAATTTCAGCCATAGGACCTGGTCTGTAGAGACTTATCCCTGCTATTATATCTTCAAGACTTTCTGGCTTAAGCTCCTTCATGAAACTAGTCATTCCAGGCGACTCCAATTGAAATACTCCAGCAGTCTTCCCTTTTCCAATCATCTTATATACATTTTCATCTTCAAAATTTATTTTATCTAGATTTATTTCAGTACCTGTATTTTCTTTTATAAGCTCTATAGCATCTCTAATTACTGTAAGAGTTCTTAGTCCAAGAAAATCCATTTTTAATAATCCCAATTCTTCCAAGGTATTCATAGTAAACTGTGTTACTATAGCTTCTTCATTTTTCGCTAGTGGTACGTAGTTGACCAAATGCTGGGATGCTATAACTACACCTGCTGCATGAGTTGAAGTATGCCTTGGGAGTCCTTCTAGGTCTCTAGCTACATCTATTAAATCTTTAATTCTACTATCTGATTCATAAACTTCTTTTAATTCTGGGTTCATTTCTAAAGCTTTATCTATAGTTATCCCAAGTACTGTAGGAATCATCTTGGCTATTCTATCAACTTCTGCATAGGAGTAATTCATAGCTCTTCCAACATCCCTTATACAAGCTCTTGGTGCCATGGTTCCAAAGGTAATTATTTGGGATACATTTTCTTTACCATACTTTTCAACTACATAATCTATAACTTCTCCACGTCTTTCGTAACAAAAGTCACTGTCAATATCTGG
>JAYFRK010000038.1:0-2324 GCA_034925975.1 Clostridium sp. | reverse complement strand
CCTGCTAGGTATAATATCAATACCTATTCTACTTTCAATATTATTATGGAATTCGAGAAATAGTAAATTATAAATGGCACTTTGGTGTATAAACCATGTCCTTGCCATCTGGCTGAAACTGGGGACTGTATTTTATGTTCAGAACTTTGTAATAAGACCTTTTGTGATTGTATAAATTGGAAGGGGACTTGTATATATCAGGAATATATATGGAATGGAAATAAAGCAAAGGAAGATAGAAAGTCTTACTTATGCAAAATAGTTTGTAAGAAGAAGGTTGAAGATGAACTAATTATAATTTCAGTAAAATTACCTTATGATTTATTGCAATCATTAGTACATCCAGGTAGTTATGTATTTCTAAGAAATCCTTTATGTAAAGAATATTTTGATGCTCCTATTTCAATTATGAATATTGATTCTGAGGATGGCACAGTAACTTTTGCTATAGAAATAAAAGGAGTTAAAACTAAGAGAATTGATGAGCTAAAAGTAGATGACAGCATAGTGCTAAGAGGCCCTTATTGGAATGGAGTTTTAGGATTGAGAAATGTTTTTAAAGCTGAAAAGGGCAACTGTATTATAGTAGCAAGATCAATTGGACTTGCACCAATGCTTCCTGTATTAAAAAAGTTATATGCAAATGGAAACAAGATAACACTTATTTTAGATAAAGCTAGTTACAAAGAGAACTTCATTAAAGATTATTTAGAAAAATATGATATAGATATTATAGAAAGTTGTACTTTTAATTCAGGAGAATTGACTGAGGAAGTAAAGGATATATTGAAAAAGTTAGTTAAGGAGAAGAAACCTAATTTAATTCATTGTGCAGGAGCAGATATTTTGATATATAAAATTATAGAGTACTTAGGGGATGAGTACAATTATTCTTGTTGCAATAATGCTAAAATGTGCTGCGGAGAAGGAGTTTGTGGAGCGTGTACAGCTAGATTTAAAGGGCATATTGTAAAAAGACTATGCAAATTACAAGTAGACCCTAAATATATTTTTGAAGGGAGGAGACTTATATGAAAGTTATAGTTATCGGTGGAGGTTGGGCTGGATGCGCCGCAGCTATAAGCGCCAGAAAAGCAGGTGCTGATGTAACTATATATGAAAAAACAGATATGCTATTAGGACTTGGAAATGTTGGAGGTATAATGAGAAATAACGGAAGATATACTGCCAGTGAAGAATTAATAGCACTTGGAGCAGGAGATTTAATAAATTTGACAGATGAAAATAGCAGGCATAAAAACATAAACTTCCCAGGACATGAACATGCATGGCTCTATGATGTAAATAAAATAGAAGCTGAAGTTGGAAAATATTTAAAGAACATTGGTATAGATATAAAACTAATATCCAGAGTTGTTAATGTAAAGAAAGAAGCTGGCAAAATTAAGGGGATATATCTTAGTGATGGGACTTATGACGAAGGTGATGTATTTGTGGAAACTACTGGTACAACAGGACCAATGGGAAACTGTTTAAGATATGGAAATGGTTGCTCTATGTGTGTATTAAGGTGTCCTGCATTTGGGCCAAGAATAAGCATAAGTCAACGGGCTGGAGTAGAAGATTTAAGAGGCGAGAGAGCAGACGAAGTATATGGAGCCTTTAGTGGTTCTTGTAAGTTATGTAAAGAAAGTATAGATGAAGATATAATAAATGAGTTAGAAGAAAAAGGTGTAGTAGTATTAAAGATACCAAGTGAAGATGTAAATTTAGACAAATTGAAAATAAAAGTATGTCAGCAATACGCATTAAAAGAATTTGCAGAAAATGTAATTTTGCTAGATACAGGGCACGTAAAACTTATGACTTCCTATTACCCTTTAGATAAGTTAAGAAAAATTAAAGGCTTGGAGCATGCAAAATATATTGATCCATATGCTGGAGGAAAAGGAAATTCTATAAGATATCTTGCAATAACTCCAAGAGATAATGCTATGAAGGTTAATGGAGTAGATAATTTATTCTGTGCAGGAGAAAAAGCTGGATTATTTGTAGGGCATACTGAAGCTTGCCACAGCATATCGCAACTTTTCTAGAATGTTTTTTAAGTGAAAATTTTGCAGATAAGAATCTATCTTTTAGTACTTCCCCATAGCTGTATACCCACATCACCCGTGGAACTATCCCATGTTATTTTATTTAATAGAGTTGATATCAAATATTTTTTCTTTTCTATATCAGCACCATCTATAGCGCTATAAAAATCTTTTAAGCTATCTATAATTAAGTCTATTTCAGTGTTTATTTGATTAACTTGTGTAGTATTTTCTTTTATAGATTCTATTTTAATCCTAAGGTCTTCA
>JAYFRK010000436.1:0-7740 GCA_034925975.1 Clostridium sp. | reverse complement strand
TAATATATAAATTTATAAAGATATCGAGAAATTCTAAAGATATATTTGGTAGTATAGTAGCAGTGGGGGTTATTTCTACATTTCTATTCTCTATATATCAAAATATTGGAATGACAATAGGACTTATGCCAATTACAGGTATTACATTACCTTTGATGAGTTATGGGGGAAGTTCTATTCTAACAAGCTTCATATCTGTTGGGTTGGTTCTAAATATAGGTATGAGAAGAAAAAAGATTAATTTCTAGGGGGGAAAATAATGAGAATAGCATTAGTAGCGCATGACAACAAAAAAGATGATATGGTTGATTTTGTAACAAGGTATAAAGATGTATTTGAGCAGCACGAATTATATGGAACTGGAACCACTGGAAAACTTATAAGTGAAACAACTGGGCTAAAAGTTCATAGATTTTTATCTGGACCGCTAGGAGGAGACCAACAGATTGGAGGCAGAGTTGCAGAGGGACAAATGGATATGATAATTTTTATGAGAGATCCACTTACTGCACAACCTCATGAGCCAGACGTTTCAGCATTGTTGAGAATCTGCGACGTACATAGTACCCCTTTAGCTACAAATATTGGAACAGCTGAAATATTTGTAAAAGCTCTTAGAGTTAGAAGTTAAATTTTATTTCAGTAAATAAATTATTATAATCGACTAGCATTTGAGCTTCCTCATAGTAGAGGAAGCTTTTAATGAATATAAATGTATTATGAGAAATAGAAAATAAGGGAGTGTTAAATGTGAGTATGATAGGAAAAGAATTTATGAAAAAAACCAAATATAAATATATGGAGGATTCAGACCAAGAAAAGGGGATTGTTCAACCACTATTGGAACTTGGATATGGAGAAAAAGACATACTTATTGATTTGCCTTCCCCTAAGAATATTGTGATAGGAGATATAAATTTAAGAAAAGCTATAGAAGAAAGAGCTAGTATACGTCAATATTCAGAATCACCTCTAAGTTTAGAAGAATTAACTTACTTACTTTGGTGTACACAAGGAGTTAAAAATGTGGTACCAGGAAGAACTAGAAGAAATGTACCATCAGCAGGTGCTCGTCATTCTTTTGAAACATATCTTCTGATAAATAATGTATATGGCTTAGAAAAAGGTTTATATAGATACTTAGCTATTGAAAATAAATTATTATTAGTATCGACAGATAACAATATAACTGAAAAGGTTACTAAAGCTTGTATGGGACAGAAGATGGTGGAAAATGGTGCTGTGACTTTTATTTGGGGAGTAGTTGTTGAGAGAATGTATTGGAGATATGGAGAAAGAGGATATAGATATATGCATTTAGATGCAGGGCATGTATGCCAAAATCTATATTTAGCAGCAGAAAGTATTAAAAGTGGTGTATGTGCAATTGCAGCTTATGATGATGATGAAATAAATGAATTACTTAAATTAGATGGAGAAGACCAGTTTGTAATATATATTGCGGCAGTAGGAAAAAAGAAATATTAAAATTAAAACGCTATTAAACTTCGTATGCTGAGGTTTAATAGCGTTAGTTTTATTCTTTTCCTTCTTTAGGGTAGACAATTTGACTATTATTAATAATATGATTTAACTTATTTTTTATATTTAGGATTTCATCGTTGATATCTTTAAGATCATATTTTGATATGTTATAGTGTAAATATGCATCCTCAAATGACTTAGATATATCTAATAAACTTCTATTAGTTTGGATAAAATCCTGAAATTTTTTACTGTTGTTTGCGTTATTAAATTTATTAATATCTGTTTTTATTGTATCTATTATCTCTTCTTCCGTATCAAAAGTTGCGATTGGTATGTTGTAAGGGGATATTCTTTGGAGACAATATTTATTTTTTCTGTTTATATGATAAAGATATTTAAATTTAATACCACCTATTGTTAATAATACATAGCACATAGAGCCTTTCATTTTATGTATTTCAGCACCTAGCTGTTCTAACTGTAATTTCAGCATAGATTCTTGAATGGATATATATTTATCCATAAAATAGACACCCCCATAAATTAATTAGCAAACTTTACAATAGGATATTATTAATTGCAATATGTTATATTCTATACTATATTATATCATTATATACCATACTATAGAATAGCTACTTTATAATTTATACTAGGAAAAATATTAATAAATATATCATAGATATAAAAACTGATATGAGCATTAGTGGAAATCCAACTTTAAAATAATCTTTAAAAGAAATTTTATGTCCGCTTCTTTCTGCTATACCAACAACTATAAGATTAGCAGAAGCTCCTACAATAGTACCATTTCCTCCTAAACATGAGCCTAAAGACAATGCCCACCAAAGTGGCCCAACACTTATATGTCCTGAGCTAGCCATAGCTTTAATCAAAGGAATCATGGTAGCTACGAAAGGAATATTATCAATAAACGAAGAAGCAATGGCAGAAATCCATAAAATTAATATTCCAGTAAGTATAGTGTTTCCATTAGTTAATGAAAGAGCTTTTTCAGCCAAAAGTTCCATAAGGCCTACATCTTCTAAAACCCCTGTCATAATAAATAATCCAATAAAGAAAAAAAGGGTTCCCCACTCTACTTCTTGCAATATTTCTTCAGGGTCAACTTTACTAATTAGAAGGAGTATTGTAGAACCTATTATGGCTATTGTTGAAGATTCAAACCCTAATGAACCGTGAAGTAAAAAACCACAAATGGTGATAGCCAAAACAAATAGACTTTTTCTCAATAATACTACATCAGTAATGGCTTTATTTTCATCCATTTGCATTACAATTTCTTTTCTTTCTTCGGTAGTTTGTACATCTTTTTTGTATATAAATTTTATTAAAAATATATTTACTATAAAGATTAAGAGTACTATTGGTGCTAAATTTTTTATAAAATCCATAAAGCTTAAGTGTGCAGCGCTACCAATCATTATATTAGGTGGGTCTCCAATTAAGGTAGCAGTACCTCCTATGTTAGAAGATAAAATTTCTGACATTAAAAATGGTACTGGATTTGTTTGTAAAGTTTTTGTTACTACTAAAGTAACAGGGACAATTAATAACACGGTAGTTACATTATCTAATAGAGCTGAAAAAGTAAATGTAATTATAGAAAATAATATCAAGATGGTAATTGGATTACCTTTTGATACTTTAGCTGCTTTTATAGCTATGTACTCAAATATTCCTGTACGTTTAGTTACGTTTACTATTAGCATCATACACACAAGTAGAGCAATTGTATTAAAATCTATCTTTAAAAAAGCTTTTTCTTGTGATATAAATTTAAATGCCAGCATAATAGAAGCGCCGCCTAGAGCTGCAACAATTCTATTAAGTTTTTCTGTAACTATAAGAGCATAAACTACTAAAAAAATAATTGCTGGTATAAGCATAGATGAATTGTTAAGCATTTTAATCCCCCTTGTCTTTTGTTATTATGTAAATTAGATTATACCATAGTACGTGAAATTTTCTAGTATAAAAGTAAAAATGCTAGAATTCATTAAATTTGCCATGAAAAGATTATTATTTTAATAGCTAAATAGTGATAATATATTAATATAGCATTGTATATTAGATGTAAATAATTGCTGACTAAAAAATAAGGTTAACATAAAAATATTTAATCTAATATACAAAATAACATAAAATCTTCACATTTATGAATTATTATAGACATAGAGAGTAAAGGAGGAATACAAATGAAGAAATGGCTTAGTAACTATATTAAAAAATTAGCAGAGGAAAATAGTAAAGCATTTGGAAATGAAAAATTAGACTGCTGTGGATTAAATAGATCCAATAATAATAAAAAAGCAAATAACAAAAACACAACAGAAAATAAAAAATAAGGTTCCTTCAATGATTATTTATATTGTGAATTTTAAAATAGAATTTTGCTAAGAATATGATTATAATTTAGTTTTATCATATAAAGGAGGAACTAAAATGCAAAAATATGAATGCATAGCTTGTGGATATATATATGATCCAGAACTAGGCGATCCAGATAATGGAGTAAATCCCGGAACAGCTTTTAAAGACGTTCCAGAGGATTGGTTATGTCCTCTCTGTGGGGTAGGAAAGGATCAATTTGAACCAGTTAGTTAATAGAAAATGTATTTTTATAAGTCTATTGATATGTAACATATATTAATAGGCTTATTTTTAATTTTAGAGGGATTGAACCTAAATATAAAAATTATATTTACAAGTCTAACAAAAATGTAGCAGATGTACAAGCATTGCATAATATATATTAGATATAAAATAATTTCTAATGTACAAGTATATTAGAAAATTTTTATATTCATAAGATTAAAAAGGGGGATATTTCATGGAGATAGATTGCAGAAAGCCAGACTGTGGAAAACCAGATTACGGGAAACCAGATTACGGAAAGCCAGATTGCGGAGAAGTTAAAGCAACTACGCTACCACTATGTCATGGCAATAATATTACTCCAACAGGAATTAAAACACCAGTAATTGCAAAGGTTCCTGTAGTACTCGCAGAAAAAGATATACAGGTAGATATTGAAGCAGAAATTAAATTAACTGAACCAATATTTGAAATAAAGAGAATAAAAAAAGATGTAGTTTTAAATCAATGTAAATTACTTCCTAGAGCAGGTGCAGCTAAAAACGATACTCAGAGAAATGGAAAGCTATTTATATCTGGATTTGTTAGAAAAAATATAGAATATGCTACAGCTAATTGTACTGAAAAGGGAATAGTTAGAGGAGAAATAAATCACATTACAGTGGATGTACCTTTTACTTGCGTAACTGAAGTAGAGTTTGTAACTCCTCCTACGTTTAATTTTAGGAGCATGTCAAGACAAGCTGAATTTTTATGTAATAGACCAAATGATTGCTTTGAATGCGAAGGAGAATTTATGGGGAAATCACCATGTGAATTTGATTTTGAAGAAGTAGTTGTATATAATGAAAAACCTTTCTGTGAACTAGAATCAGCTAGAATATTTGAAGAAGACCTCCTAAGAGATTGTAGAGAAATACACGAAAGAGATCATAGAGAAATGTATGAAAGAGATTGTAGAGAAAAGCACGAAACAAAAGTATGTAATAAGATAATACAAAAAATGGTAGTGTTTGTCAGGGTAAAAGTATTACAATTACAACAAGTGAGCATAGGATGCTAGTAACTAAGTATACAAAACCACTAAAGCCATTTAAATGATCTATAAAATCGACTTAGATTTAAAAATTTCTAAGTCGATTTTAGTTTTAAAATTCATGTTACTATTTATATTCAATATGAATATAATATTAAAAGATAAAATACATATATTTATTTAATGTATTTTATATAGTAATGATATAAGAGGTATAGTAATGTGAGAAGATATTACAATAGCTACATGGATGAAATCTCTCTTTTAAAGATACTTCTTGTCATAATATTGTTTGAAGAGTACTACAGATATTTTAAGAACATATTTTATAAATTATCTAATAAGAATAAAAGAACACAAAAGCAAAAGGGGAGTACGAAGGTTAAAAAGAGGACAGAAAAGCATATGGAAAATAATTTACAAAGTAACAAAGAAAAATTAGTTAATTTAAATAATAAAAAAAATGAAGAAAAAACTGAAGATATAAAAATCACAATAGATAATGAGGTTGCAGCAGCTAATGCAAAATTGAACATGAAAAAAGAAATAACTTCAAAAGTGCCAATCGTAATTTCAGAGAAAAGTTTTTGTATTCCTTTAGAGCAAACTATTAAATTAGATGAATATTCTTCAGAAATTAAAAGAGTTACAAGTGATATATACTTATCAGAAAATAAATTACTACCTCTTCAACTATCAGATGGAAAAATTAATTATAAGAGAGGAAAGTTATTTATAAAAGGTATTGTAAAGAATAACATAGAGTATACTACTATTGAAAATATAAAGGATAATTCTTATACTGGATATATAAAATATATAAATGTATTTATGCCATTTAAATGTACCACTTTTATTGATTACAATTTACCACCAAATTTTAATTACAAAAAAGAGCATTCTCCTAATGATAGTGTAAAATGTTCAATAAAAGAAGCTGAGATTTTTGGTACAAATAAATGCGATAACATTAAATCATTAGAAAAAGGATTTAAATATGGAAAACTTTTTAATACAATTTATCAGAAGGTAGTACTTAAAATTGCAGTTAGCTTAACACAAAATCAAATAGTGAAGTTCGTAATACCTGGTTATTCTTAATTAAATACTTTTAAAATACTAAAATAAATTAATAGTATATACTAAAGAGGAGTGGTATTTAAATGAAGAGTATAAATGATAAAAATATAGATAGTAAAGCTAAAGATATAAATATTAAATCAAGGGAAGAGCTGGCAAAAGAATTAGGAATAGAAGTTCCTAAAGATGGATATTGGGGAGATACGCCATCAAAATTATGTGGTATTGTTGGTGGAGCAGGTAAAAAGACAAAATAGCTAACAAGATATTTTTCTTGTTAGCTTTTAAATTCTAGAATTATTTATCTAACTTCATTTTCTTTAGAAGGACCTTTTTTATCCTTTTGTATATAGAGCCTGCGAGATAATCTTGCATCTTCACTTTTCTGAATCATTGTAACCTCTTGCTCAGTCATATTGTAATTTGGAGAATTTTTTCTTCCCATTTAGTTTAGCACCTCACTATTTAATATAAAATAAGTATTTAAAATTATTTTGTCCATATAGCAATCTTAAAATTCTTCCGCTAAAACTTTATTTTCAAATTTTTAAATAAGATTAATAGAGGAAATTAACTAGTTTAATAATTAAGAGATTTATATAAAACAGCAATATAATTATTACTAAAGATAGAGACATTGGATATTTCTGCGGTAAAAGAGTCTTTGTAGCTTCTATATATAATTATTATTTCTATTATAAGAATAAAAATTAGAATTAGTAATAATTTATAAAACAGAGACATAGGTTTATTCCTGGACATAAATTATTCTCCTATAAATTGATATTTGTATTAGTTTATGCTAAGTGGACAAGTTAATAGACATTTATAAATGATAAACCTTAAAATAAGAAGGATGATATAAAAAGTGACATAATTTACAAAATAAGGTATAATTAAAATAATTAAGTTAGCGAGGTGATGAATTTGATAGATTGTGAAAAGTCATCAATAATTCTAATGGCTCAAGGGACTCATATAGTGTTTTGTTATTATAATATTTCTGAAATGACAATAAAACGTTTTGAGAAGTTATATGGAAAAAACTCATGGAAGGATTCAGTACCAGTGTTAAAGGTTTTTAAAGTCAATGAAAAAAATTCAGAAGAATTAGAGACTATATATATGGATCCTTTAGCAGATAATTGGTACATAAATCTAAAAGAAGACGGTATAAAGGTACTGGTAGAGTTAGGGAGAGTATTACCGAATAATGAATTTATTTCCTTGGCAATTTCAAATCAAGTTATTACTGCAAGAAATAATCCATCGGATAACAGTAAAATAAGATATGTTAATGTTTTTGATAATAAAGTAAAGCAATAAAGGAGGGTAAATTTGAAAAAAGGATATGTTTCATTAGTATTGCATAGTCATATGCCTTTTGTAAGACATCCAGATATTGAAGATTCTCTAGAAGAAAGATGGCTGTTTGAATCCATTAGTGAATGCTATTTACCATTAATACAAGTATATGACTCTTTAATAAAGGATAATATTAAATTTAAGATAACAAT
>JAYFRK010000122.1:0-7077 GCA_034925975.1 Clostridium sp. | reverse complement strand
AATTGATTATATGAATGACAAAGATGCAGCAGAATTTAAACTTCCCACTTTGCCATCTTCAAAATATGGACAGATTCACTTTGTTGAAGTTAAAAACATATTTGTAACTTTAGATATAATTTTAAAAATATCTCTATCTATAATTTCATTAGGACTTATTATAAATTACAAAAACATATACTTGCTAAAGCATGTATCTACAATTTTATTAGTTACCCCAATAGTAATTTTAATTCCCTTTGCAATAAACTTTGATACTACCTTTACTATTTTTCATAAAATATTTTTTAGAAATGATTACTGGATATTTGACCCCAGTGAAGATCCTATTATAAACATACTTCCTCAAGGATTTTTTCTTCATTCTGCTCTTATAATCTTGTTTAAAATACTGTTTATTTGTATAATTCTAAAAATAATTTTTAGAAAAAAACCTGCTAACCTGACTAGAAGTTATGATTTAAACTTGTAAGCCTTTAGAAATATTAATAATACCTCACTAGATACATTTACAGATTTCCAGTGAGGTTAGTTTGTAGCTTAATCCACTTTACGAAATTTGTCTCTAAATAAGTATACATGAAAAAAATATTCTCCTATGGCAGTTAATAGTGCTAATATTACTAATGTAAATATTCCAACTTTAAATTCAGTATATAGTAAACCTAAAGTATAAGCTACAACTGCTCCCATAAATCCATCTAAGAGACATGCTGTTATATTTCCATACTGCGGAAGGATATACATATCGCCTAGTAAATAGTTAACAATAGTACCTGCAAGGGCAAATATTGAAATCCATCCCACTGTATTACCTTCCATAGTTCCAATAGTAACCCAACCTATAACAAAATATAATAAAAATTTTGATAGAAGAGCTGTTAACGTTCTACCCATTAAAATACCTCCAAATTATTTATTATTAAAATAAATTTTATAGTTTACTATTAGTTTGTCACAATTAATAACTTTCTAAACAACAGAATATAATATAGCTTTGTTCATAGTATAAAATTTGTTCATTTAGAGAAAATAAGGGAGAAATATTTATACTGAGGCTTTCTATGAAAACATTACCTCTATTAATTTAAATATAACTCTTTTATAATAACAAATGAAAACCCTTTAAAAAATTGCCGAATGCAAAGGGGCAGCGGAGGATTATTCATTGGGGTGAATCCTTTATTTATATAGGTAGGGAATCTCTCTTCCCGAACCCGTCAACTAACTTCGTAGGCATTAAGAGAGGTGCTTTACATGAAAAAACTTATATTTAACTACTCTACTATTTTTGTAGACTTACTTGTTACTTTAATGTTTAATTTTCAAAGTAGATTTAATGATAAAGTAATAGATAAAAAAACTGCTGCCAAAAATACTGTAGTAACTTCTAGTGTTAATAATCTTCCACACTATAGTGATTTAGTATCAGTTAACACTGACGTATCAATTAGTAGTAGTTTTGCTACTAATAATGCTTCAAAGCCAACTTCAAATGAGGCTTCAAAAAACACTACTTTGCAATCACCTTCTAAGAATATTGCAGCATCAAATAGTAGAAATCTTAGATTATCTAGAGGTGGTGCTCCAAAGCAAAGTTCAGCTGCTAAAAATTCTGATAAAAGCCAAAGTACATATTCACATAAAAAAGTTGAATTACTGGATTGGTGGAAAGAAGCTAGAAATGTTTTCTCAGTAGACTCAGTGGCTGAGGTTACAGACATATATTCAGGAAAGACCTTTAAAGTAAAAAGAACCATGGGTACTAATCATGCAGATTCAGAAGCATTGACAATAGAGGATACTAAAATAATTAAAAGCATCTGGGGAGGATTCTCTTGGGAGCGACGTCCAGTTATATTAACTATAGATGGAAGAAAACTTGCTGCCTCTATGAGTGCTATGCCTCATGCCGGTATAGATTCTGCACCAGCTTTTAAGGTTATAAATAATCGTTCTGATGGATATGGTAGAGGAGAAAATCTTGATGTTATTAAGCATAATGGAATGGATGGACATTTTGATATTCATTTTTTAAATAGTACAAGACATAAAGATGGGAAAAAGGACCCTCAACATCAAGAAGCAATTAAAATAGCTGCTGAAAAATAATAGGCTGCATTTTAAAAGATTGTTGATTTCCTATAATGAACTCAACAATCTTTAAAATAGCCTTAATCTACTAATAGGAAGTTTTAAATAACCATTCTTCCACTGCTAATTAGTCTTTCTAAATCATCAGGTGGGACTGGCTTGCTATATAAAAATCCTTGGATCTCATTACATCCATTATTTTTCAAGAAATTTAGCTGTTTTACTGTCTCTACTCCTTCAGCAGTTACATTTAATTCTAAGTTTCTTCCCAGCATAATTATTGTATTTACAATAGCTGTATTTCTTAAATCATCATTTATATCTCTTACAAAAGAAGAATCTATCTTTAAAGTATCAATTTTGAAATTCTTTAAATAATTCAAAGATGAAAATCCAGTTCCAAAATCATCTAGAGATACTTTTACTCCCATGCTTTTTAACTTTTCAAGAGTAATCATAGTAAATTTAATATCTTTTATAATTATTCCTTCAGTAATTTCCAGTTCTAGCCACTGAGGATCGAGTTTTGTTTCATCTAATATACTTTTAACTCTATCTACTAAATCCTGTTGAGTAAATTGTAGTGCAGATAAATTTACTGAAACTCTAATAGGTTCATAGCCAGCTTCCTGCCACAATTTATTTTGTTTACAAGCAGTACGCAGTACCCACTCACCAATAGGCACAATAAGCCCCGTTTCCTCCGCTAATGGAATAAATTTAGCAGGTGAGACCATACCCAATTCTGGATTATTCCATCTTATTAAAGCTTCTACAGCTATTATCTTTTCTGTAGCTGCATCAACCCTTGGCTGATAATACACTATAAATTCATTCTGTTCTAACGCTCTACGAAGATTGCTCTCCATCCTGAATCTCTCTATAGAGGCCGTATCCATTTCTTGGCTATAGAATTGATAATTATTTTTTCCATTTTCTTTAGCACGATACATTGCAGTATCAGCTTTTTTTAGAAGAAGCTCTGCCTCTTCCCCATCTTCTGGATAAACTGCAATACCAATACTTGCGCTTACATTGAATTCTTGTCCATAAAGTACATATGGTTTTTGCAATATAGATAAAATTTTATTTGCTACATCTGTTACTTCATCTATAATTTCAATATTAGATAATAATATTGTAAATTCATCTCCACCTATACGGCATGCCATATCATCTTTTCCTAATATTTTACCTAAACGATTTGAAATTTCTTTTAATAATTTATCTCCTACATCATGTCCAAAAGTATCATTAATGAGCTTAAATCTATCTAAATCTAAAAATAACACTGCTAAAGTTTCTCTATTAATTTTAGCCATTTCTAAGCGGCTATTTAATTCCTTATTGAACTTAACTCTATTTGGAAGCCTTGTAAGAGGATCATGATTAGCCAGATAATTTAACTCTATATTAGCACTTTGTATCTCTTTAAAATTATCATTTAAGATTTCTGATGTAGATTTAAAGTTATCTATAAGAGAGTTTATTTCCTTAATTATAGTTTTAGGCCACTTTATATGTTGCTCATTAAAAATTTTTGAAGGTAAATGAGTGGTAACTTCCGCCAAATGTCTAATTGGACTGGATATTAATCTACAAATTAAAGTTACTATTAGTAGGGTTAATATTATCGATATAAATATGATGCTAAGGCTTTTAATATAACCTTTTTCCAATTCATATTGATAAGGAGCTATTGGAACACCCACTATAAGCTTCCAATTAGCACTATTCTTACTGTCTACTATAATGAGTGCTGTATTTTTTAAAATTGTATTAGAATCTGACAATATTTTTGTAAGATAATCTAAATTTAATTCTGCTACAGCTGCTCCAGCGAATTTATCTCCCTTAATTATTGGAACCCCTATAGTTGTAATAGGTTTAATATTTGCTCCTCCCCCAATAAAGACATCTGATATTACGGGCTTTAGAGTGGATTTTAAATCTTTAAAATATTTTCTATCTGAAAAATTTAATCCAATAGTAGATTTTCCTTTTAGATTTATCTTAGGATAAAAGGAAATTGATGTTCCTTGTGAATTAGCTACATAAACTTCATTAAATCCATTAAATACTTCTCCTGTAATCTCCGTATGTTCTTGCAAGTCTTCAGGATATATAATATTTGAAAACAACGCCTCACTTCCTAAGGATGCTAAGGCATCTTTATACTGTTCAATCCATGAATTAATACTTGTAATACTTTTATTAGATTGGGTTTGAGCTTCCATTTTAATATTATCCAAAACCTTAACTAATCTTTCATTACTGCTTATTACACTAATAAACAGATTTGATAACAGCACTGCACCTAAAAATAAGTTAAACAACAATTCATTTACAGGTACCGTGCTTTCCTTTATATTTTTAAAATAATATTTTCTTATAGGAGTATACAACATTATAAGATTTGCACAAAAGGCATTGAATATTCCATTTACTGAATTCTTTATCATTATTAAATATGTCTCTGATAAACCCATCCTTAAAAATTTATAATAAAGTATCCCTGTTAGAGGCATACCTACTAATATCCAATATATAATATCAACTATTATAATATTTTTATTTTCTCTTCTTTTTACAATTTCAATAAATAATATTTCTATAATATAAATGGCAATTGCATAGGGATGATTCCACAATTTATATGTATAACTATATATTAATAAAGCTCCTAATATTCCAAACTTTAATCCATACAGATATACTATTGTAATAGCAAATATTCCACCAAATATAAAATCCACTCCAAAAAATATTTGCACTTTTAAATAGTTCCCTACTAAGCCCAGTATAATAAGCACTATAAATGCAATAATTTTTTTTATCTGATTTGTATATGTTAAGTTTTTAGAAAAAAACATAATTTTATCCTCCGTAAGTTGGACTAAAGCTAATATACTACCAAGAAATTATACCAAATTTAATATAATATCACAATTTATAATGAAAATTTCAGAAAAAACTTTTTATTAAACTTATTATTTTATAAATAAATTACGCATTTATCATAAATATTGTACTCTTTAAAAAATTTTTTATTAATTTATGTTACACTAATTGAATTTTAGCATATAATATGTTATACTACTTTCATGACAAAGGTTAAATATTATTAACATTACTCCTTTTAGTGCAGTATTTACATTTTTCTAAAGGTTAAACATCTCAAAATCACCCTCTTGAGAGAGAGGGTGATACATGGGTGTTCACCTACTAATTTGTTTATGAAAGTTAAAAGTTCTAGATCGTATGACAAAGCTTAGATAGAACCTAAAAATTCATCTAAGCTAAGTTTCAATTTATCTGATGACTACCAACCGTAATACTCCCATCATAAGAAGGAAACTCCTTTACGTTCCTCGAATGAGTAAGCGACCATCACCAAATTATAAATTAAGTGATGTCTGCTTAAGTGGGAAATAACGGTTGCTACGTTCCTAGATAAGGGCTTCTAAGCTTCAGTTGGAGAAAAAAACTCCATTTGAAGCAAAGAATCCTCTTTATAATAATTAAAAGAGGTGTTTTAAATGAAAACTGATAAAAATGCAGTCCCTTCAATTGTAAAACAACAAATTATAAATTTAATTAATGATTCTGGCGTTGATGCAAAGACATTTATAAGTGAACTTGCAAGTGAATATAACTTAAAAAATTTTAGTAATAACCATTCAGTAGAAGTTGATTATACTTGCTACTGGGATAGCTTTGTTGATTAACACCGGGTAAAAGCATCTGGAAAACATGGGACGGTTCTCAATTATTGATTGAGAACCGTCCCATGTTTTTGTACTTAATCCTGGCTAATTTATCAAAAGGAAAATGTCGTAAAATAAACAAACCTATAAACTTTTAAGATACTTAGTAACAGATCTTTTGGAACAACTGTTAGGCAAACATAATTTCAATAGAATGTATTCCACTATCCTCTTCGTCAAAATCATCACTATTTTTAATCATGGTGCTTATCATTTCCATTTCATCTTCTTCATTACTGCTCTTTTCATGTAAAAGTATTTCACCATCTTTATACTTTACAATTATTCTTTTTAACATAATAATCCCTACCCCCTAAACATTTTATTTACTTTGGTATTATTATATTTTGAATTGCAGAAAAAGACTAAATTTCAGCAATTTTTAACAGGTTATTCAATTTTTTTACTTTTATTATCTTTACTGTAATTTTAGCAATCTAAATTTAAAAATGCAACTGGCTCTATATAGAATCCAGTCGCATATTATGTATTAAATTCTTTTAATATTATTTAGTTATTTACATTTCATTTAAACTTTTTTACATTTTATTTAAACTTTTTTAGATTCTTTTTAAATGTTTTTCTACTAACTTTTGCTATTAATTGGTCTGTCCACTAATATATAGAGGTTTTAATGACTAACTAGAATTTAATTTAAATATTGATTAAACTGTTGCTTTTTTAGTAATATTTAATCTTAAATGTGGCACTTGTTTTAGATTTAAGGATTATATTATTATTAAACTTGTATCCAAAATCATCCTTATTAAATAATAATTATTGTTGAAACCATTATATCATATCTTTATTGATTTAGTCTAAGTATTTTTTTATTTTTAGATCTTTCTTTAAAAAATTCTTTTTGGCTTCTAGCAATAAGGCATTTATCCCCTGTTATCATTGTAATTTCCTGCTTTTGAATACTTATTTCTTTTATGTATTTTAAATTTACAATATATGATTTATGTGATCTATAAAAAGAGTTAGATAAATTTTTTATACTCCTCTCCATATCTTTCAAGGAGCTATATGTTTCAATTTTTCCCTCTTTCATATGTATTATGAGTTTTGGGCCATAGGATTCTATAAAGATAATGTCGTCGATAACTATGCTATATTCATGATATGCTGATTTAATGCTAATAGAGGTTTCCACTATAGGTCTATCGTAGCTGCATATTCTATCAGAATCCTCCTTTAAAGCCTTTATACATTC
>JAYFRK010000313.1:0-3688 GCA_034925975.1 Clostridium sp. | reverse complement strand
TAAGCTATATTGTCATATATACTCATTGGAAATGGATTAGGGCTTTGAAAAACCATTCCCACTTTTTTTCTAAGTTCAATCACATCATAACCTTCATTTAATATATTATTGCCTTCATAAATAATTTCGCCATCTATTTTTACAGATTCTATTAAATCATTCATTCTATTTAAACATCTTAGAAAAGTAGATTTACCGCAACCTGATGGTCCTATAAATGCAGTTACTGCATTTTTTTGTATCTCTAAATTTACATCATTTAAAGCTTGCTTATTCCCATAAAATAAGTTTAAATTTTTTACTTGAATTATGTTCATATATTTTCCCCCTTATTTAGTTCCTGCATATTTTTCGTATATCTTTTTACCTATCAATCTTGCTATAACGTTAAACAGAAGTACCATTATAATTAAAACTGCCGACGCTCCATTGGCTATCTTACTAGCATCTGGAACAACTCCTTCTGAATTTAACTGCCATATATAAACAGCTAAAGTTTCTGCAGGTCTAAATATGTTAAATGCGGAACCATTGGTAATTTGTACATTTGGTGCACTCATACCTGCTGTATATAATAACGCTGCAGCTTCTCCAAATATCCTTCCTGCAGCTAAAATTATTCCAGTAAGAATTTGTGGAATCGCTGAAGGCAAAATAACCTTTCTAATAGTTTGCCACTGTGTTGCGCCTAATCCCAAACTAGCTTCTTTTACTTTTTTTGATGCTGTAATTATAGCACTTTCACTTACTCTTGTCATTGCTGGAAGGTTCAAAATAGTTATAGCCAAAGCTCCTGCAATTATTGAATATCCCCAACCTGTTAAGTTTACGAATACTAAGAGGCCAAAAAGTCCTACAACTATAGAAGGAAGTGATGCCATAGTTTCAATACATAAACGTATAATATTTAGAATTTTACCTTCTTTCGCATATTCAGCTAAATATATACCTGCACCTACTCCGATTGGAACAGTTATAATTAATGATATCACAAGCATATAAAAGGAGTTAAATAAATGTAGTCCTATTCCTCCACCAGCTTCATTGCTAGGTTTTCCAAATAAGAAGTTAGGATCTAACCAATGCCTTCCATGATAAAGTATATATCCAATTAAACTTACTAGAAGCACTACTACAAATGTAGAAATTATATAAAGTATTATGGTTGCTAACTTATCTTTTTGTTTGGCATTCATTATTCCTCACCTCTTTTTCCAATAGCTCTTATAATTAATATAAAGATAAATGAAACTATTAAAAGTAAAAATGATAAAGCCCATAAAGCATTATTCCATGCTGTTCCAAATATAGTATTAGCCATATCCATTGTTATAACACTTGTTAGGGTAGATGTAGTATCATAAAATCCTTTAGGTATCTTTATTGAGTTTCCTATAACCATTTGAACTGCTAATGCTTCTCCGAAAGCTCTTGCTATTCCTAAGACAATTCCTGTTAAAATTCCAGTTTTAGCAGATGGAATTATAACTTTAATTATAGTCTGCCATCTAGTGGCTCCTAATCCATATGAAGCCTCAATATACTGGCGCGGTATAGTTTTTATAGCATCAGATGCAATACTTGTAATTGTTGGCAGTATCATTATACTCAACACAAGAATACCTGCTATTAAACTAAATCCAACGCCACCAAAAACCACTTTTAATGCTGGAATTAAAACTGTTATTCCTATCCATCCATATACTACTGAAGGTATACCTACAAATAATTCCATAGCCGGTTGTAGGACTTTACCTCCTAATTTAGGAGATATTAAATTCATAAAAACTGCTAATGCTATGCTTATAGGTGCACTAATAATAACAGCTCCAATAGAAACTAAGGTTGATCCCATTAAAAATATAAGAGATCCAAACTGAGGAACCTCAGCATCAGGTTTCCATTCTGTGCTAAATAAAAATTTTGTTAATGAATAACCATCCTTTGTAAAAACAGATATTCCTTTAGAAGCAACAAAACCAATTATAGCCAAAGTTAAAATTACAATTAGATAACCACAAATTATTGAAAATGTTCTTCCTATATATTCATTTTTTATTTTCTGTAATCTATTTTTTTTATCCATATTACCTACTCCAACCCTTAGATTTTTTAAACAAACTAAGACCAGTTGTGCATGTATACAACCAGCCTTAGCTACCCTTTGGATATCTATTTAGCTTTTAATTCATCAATTGATATATATCCTTGACTCTTGATTATTGGTTTAACTTCATCAGAAACCATATAATCTATAAATGCCTTTGTTAGGCCAGTAGGTTCTCCTTTTGTATACATATGTTCATAAGACCAGAAAGGATATTTGCCTGCAGATATATTTTCATACTTAGGCTCAACTTCATTAATTTTTAACAATTTCATTCCTTGTTTTGCTTCTTCCTTTACAAAGTATGATAAAGCTAAGTAAGATATAGATCCTTTTGTTGCCTCGATTGATTTTTGAACTGCTCCACTTGAATCTTGAGTTGTTCCTAAACCATCTGCCTCATTTTTTCCGTCCATTATAGTACTAATAAATGTTGCTCTTGTTCCTGATGATTTTCCTCTGTTTATAACTTCTATCTTAAGGTCATCTCCTCCAACTTGCTTCCAGTTAGTTATTTTTCCTGTAAATATATCTTGAATTTGTTGTTTTGTTAATGAGTCTACTTTTACGTCTTTGCTTACTACCATAGCAAAACCTATTCCACATACTTTATAGTCTTTTAATCCATCTAAAACTTTTTTATCTTTTATTTTGTCCTCTGCTAGTACATCTGAATTACCAATTTGAACTGCACCAGAAGCCACTTGTGAAAGTCCAGTTCCACTACCTCCACCTTGTATATTTATTTGAGCCTTAGTGTTTTTTTCCATAAACTTATTTGCAGCAGCCTTTGCCAATGGCTCAAGTGCTGTTGACCCTGCAGCTGTTATAGATCCATTTACTGTATCAGTTTTTGCATTTTTTGATGATCCATCATTTTTATCGGTTTTATTGCCACATCCAGCAAAAATTCCCCCAGCAAGTGTAATTACTAAAGCTGCAACTATCATTTTTAATGATTTTTTTCTCATTTAAAAACCCTCCATTCAAGTTTTTAACCTTATTTTCTTTAACTATTACAATTTATATATTACATTAGCAAAGTTAATCTAATATTATACTAATGTTAATTAAAATTAACATTAGTATAATATTTCTATATTATTTTTTCCTATTATACAAATTAGTATGTGCATATTCCCTAATAATACAAATCTAGTTTATATAGATACAGAACCTAATAGTTATATAAAAAAAATAGATAGTTATAAAACTATCTATTTTAACGGGATTTTAACTATGAATTTTGTTCCTTTACCTATTTCACTTTCTACAAGTATACTTCCCTTGAAGCTCAATACTATATGTTTTACTATAGCAAGACCTAATCCTGTACCACCTCTTGCTCTAGACCTAGCTTTATCTACTCTATAAAATCTTTCAAATAATCTTGGTATATGTTCTTTTGGTATACCTACTCCAGTATCTTCAATCCAAATAATGCATTCAGAATCTTCTACTTTAGTACCTATATATACAGAGTCACCTTCTTCAGAATACTTTATTGCATTATCAATAAGGTTAATTAACATCTGTTTAAACTTATCTTTATCACCGTGTATTATAGAGGTCTTATAAGTT
>JAYFRK010000442.1:0-6446 GCA_034925975.1 Clostridium sp. | reverse complement strand
CCAATACCACATTTATTCCACAAATGTAATCCTGACTTTTTAAAAAAGGCAACTAGGTTGCTTTATTTGTCATGCACTTTTTTAAGAAACTAAAAATATAACTTTTCTTTTAAAATTACCTTGACTTCATATAGTTAGTCTAATTTAAGGGACTAAAAGTTAGAAGCTATATAATTCATTAAGAGAATTTTGAGCAAGTCTTAGAAGTTCTTAGTTTGTGAATTTAAAAATTTCCGTAATTCCCACCTAGGACGGGTGGGAGCCAGACCTGCAGCAGAACGCTGCATAGGGCTGGGTAGGAAATTTTTAAAGGCACAAACTTAGAACTTCTTAACGTAGCAAAGATTCTCTGTTGAATTATATAGCTTCGATTTTTAGCACCTTACTTTGTAGTTACCAAGGCCGCCATTTTGCTGTACTTTACTTAAATTATATAAGCTTAACCATGATCTTCTATTGCATCATGTAGTGATCCTCCTGGAGGTACTATTGGAAATACCATTTCTCCTTCATCTATTACACATTCAACCACTACAGGTTTATTCATGTTTAACGCCTTTTTTAAAGACTCTTCTACTTCTTCATCTGAAGTTATTTTTATAGCACTTATTCCATATGAATTGGCAAGCTTTATGAAGTCAACTTCATTTCCAAGCTTAGTACTATTGAACTTCTTTTTATAGAATAAATCCTGCCATTGTCGAACCATACCAAGTGCATGGTTATTTATAACAAGCTGAAGGATAGGAAGATTGTATCTAGAGACTGTGGCAAGCTCTATGGAGTTCATTCTAAAACATCCATCTCCAGCTACATTTATTATCTTCTTATGAGGATTTGCAATGCATGCACCTATTGCAGCTGGAAGTCCCTACCCCCTAGTTCCTAGTCCTCCTGATGATATACAGGTTCTTGGTTCTTTAAAAACATAAGATTGTGCTGTCCACATTTGATTTTGTCCTACCTCTGTAGTTATAATGCATTTTCCCTGTGTCAATTCAGAAAGTTTTTCTATTATATAATGTGGATTTAAAGTATGTCTATTTTTAAATTTGGGCGGGAAAATTCCTTTCCATTCATCTATCTGCTCATTCCACTGAGTTATGTTTTTCTCATTTATTCTATCTATTAATGATGAAAGAACATTTTTTAAATGTCCACATAGCGGAATATGAGCAAAAATATTTTTACCTAGTTCATCAGGATCTATATCAATATGAATTACTTTAGCATTAGGTGCAAAAGTGCTTACTTTACCAACTACTCTATCACTAAAACGGGCACCTATTGCAATAAGAAGATCACAAGCATTTACCGCCCTATTAGACGCTCTAGTTCCATGCATTCCTATTAATCCTGTATAAAATGAATTATCTTGTGGGAAAGCCCCCATTCCCATAAGTGAACAGGCTACTGGTGATTTTATTTTTTTAGCAAAGTCCATAAGTTCATTATTTGCTTCAGCTATAATTACTCCTCCCCCAGCATATATAAGCGGTCTTTCTGAACTATTTATAGCTTCTAGAGCTTTATCCAAGTTTCTTCTTAATGTCTCTTGATTCCATTCATCTTTATGAAAATCCCATTCTATTCTCTTATTTGATGTATCTATAATTGCAGCTTCATATTCAGCAGAATCTGTTTGAACGTCCTTTGGTATCTCTACAAGTACAGGCCCCGGTCTTCCTGAGCGAGCAATTTTGAATGCCTCTCTTATAGTTTGTGCTAACTTTTTTACATCTTTAACTATATAATTTCGTTTTGTAACAGCGTGGGTCATATTTGTTATATCTACCTCTTGAAAAGAAGATCTTCCCAATATAGGTAATGGAACCTGCCCAGTAAAGACAACTATTGGAACAGAGTCCATGTAAGCAGTTGCAATTCCAGTAACTGTGTTAGTTGCTCCTGGTCCAGAAGTTGCAAGTACAACCCCTACTTTCCCAGTTGATCTTGCATATCCGTCTGCAGCATGAGCCGCCCACTGCTCATGTGCTGTTAAAATGTGTCTTATATCACTGGTATTATATAGCTCATCATAAATAGGTAATATGGTTCCCCCTGGATAACCAAAAATTACATCTGCCCCTTGTTCTTTTAAACATTCAACAAATATTTGAGCCCCAGTTAATTTCATTTTTTGTCCCCCTTTTAAAACATATCCCATAATTAATTACTACTTTAATTTATCTCTATTTATTTATAACTTCTGATATTAAATCCCCCATCTTTTCAGTTCCAACTAAATTCATTCCTTTTTCCATAATGTCACAAGTCCTATATCCCTTATCCAAAACTGAAGCTACAGCTTTTTCAATTGCATCTGCTGCATCTTCCATATCAAAACTAAACCTAAGCATCATAGCAACACTCATAATTGTAGCAATTGGATTTGCTTTATCTTGACCTGCTATATCTGGAGCTGAACCATGAATAGGCTCATATAGACCAAGCTTTCCTTCCCCTAAGCTTGCAGATGGCAGCATTCCAAGAGAACCTGTAAGCATTGAAGCTTCATCACTTAATACATCCCCAAATAAATTTTCAGTAACGATTGTATCAAATTGTCTTGGATTTCTAATAAGCTGCATGGCTGCGTTGTCTACATACATATAATTTAATTCTACACTTGGGTACTCTGATGCCATTTTTGTTACTGTTTCTCTCCACAATCTTGAACTCTCAAGTACATTAGCTTTATCTACCAATGTAAGCTTATTATTTCTTTTCTTTGAAATTTGAAAAGCCACTTTAGCTATTCTCTCTATTTCATAGGTAGAATAGGCCATAGTATCCCAAGCCTTCTCTCCATCCTCTGTATGGATTCTGCCTCTCTCACCAAAATAGGCTCCTCCAGTTAATTCTCGTATAACCATTATATTTAGTCCATCCCCTAAAACCTCTTCTTTTAAAGTAGACGCTGACTTTAACTGTGGAAACATTATAGCTGGCCTTAAATTTGCAAACACCCCTAATGCTTTTCTAATTCCAAGTAAACCTGCTTCTGGCCTTAGACTTCCTGGAATATTATCCCATTTATTTCCTCCAACTGCACCAAGAAGTATGGCATCACTTCTTCTACATATATTTATAGTTTCCTCTGGTAATGGAACTCCTGTGGCATCTATGGCAGCTCCACCCATTAACACTTCTGTAAACTGGAATTTACAATTATATTTTTCTTCTATTGCATTTAAAATTTTAATAGCCTGTTTAATTACATCAGGTCCTATTCCATCTCCAGGAATTATAGCTATATTCATTATTTTGCCACCTTTCCTTTAATATAGTTTACTAGCCCTTCTGCCTTCATAATCTCCTGCATGAAAGCTGGAAAAGGATTGGCGTTATAAGTTTTATCTTTTGTTATATTTTTTATAATTCCTCTATTTACATCTATTGAAATTTCATCTCCATCTTCTATATCATCAGCAGCTTCTTTGCATTCCATTATAGGAAGTCCTATATTTATTGCATTTCTGTAAAATATTCTAGCAAAGGTTTCTGCTATAACACAATCTATTCCAGAAGCCTTTATAGCTATAGGAGCATGTTCACGAGAAGAACCACACCCAAAATTCTTTCCAGCAACCATTATGTCTCCTTTTTTTACTTTATTAATAAACTCTTTATCCAAATCCTCCATACAATGGGTAGCTAATTCCTTTGGATCAGAGGTATTTAAATACCTGGCAGGAATTATTACATCTGTATCTATATTATCTTTATACTTTATTACCTTTCCTTTAAACATTTTACATTACCTCCTCTGGTGAAGATATCTTGCCGGTAATAGCTGAAGCCGCTGCTACTGCTGGGCTCGCTAGGTATACTTCACTTTCTGGATGTCCCATTCTACCTACAAAATTTCTGTTAGTTGTTGCTACTGCCCGCTCTCCTTTTGCAAGTATTCCCATATGTCCTCCAAGACATGGTCCGCAAGTAGGTGTACTTACTGCTGCTCCAGCTTCTACAAATATTTCTAGAAGACCTTCTTTTAGAGCTTGTAGATATATCTTTTGAGTTGCTGGGAAAATTATTGTTCTAACATTTTTATTTACTTTTTTACCTTTTAGTATTTTTGCAGCCATTCTAAGATCCTCTATTCTGCCATTAGTACATGATCCTATAATAACTTGATCTATTTTAACTTCTCCAACTTCATCTATAGTCCTAGTGTTTTCCGGCAAATGCGGAAATGCCACTGTAGGTTTTATAGTTGACAAATCTATTTCTATTATCCTAGAATATTCTGCATCTTTATCAGCCTTAAAAATTTTATACTCTCTAGAAGAATGTTCTTTAACATATTCTAACGTCTTTTCATCTACTTCAAATATTCCATTTTTGGCGCCAGCTTCAATTGCCATATTTGATATTGTAAATCTATCATCCATAGAGAGATTAGCAAGTCCCTCTCCAGTGTATTCCATAGATTTATAAAGGGCTCCATCTACTCCTATCATTCCAATAATGTGTAATATAACATCTTTACCACAAACCCATTTTCCCATTTTTCCTTTTAGTATAAGCTTTATTGCCTCTGGCACTTTAAACCATGCTTCTCCTGTGGCCATGCCTGCTGCCATATCTGTACTTCCAACTCCAGTAGAAAAAGCACCTAATGCTCCATAGGTACATGTATGAGAATCAGCACCTATTATTACATCACCTGGAACAGCTAACCCTTTTTCAGGAATTAGTGCATGTTCTATTCCCATTTCACCTATTTCAAAATAATTTTCTATATCTTTACTCCTTGCAAAATCTCTTATGCATTTACACTGCTCTGCTGACTTTATGTCTTTGTTTGGAGTAAAATGATCTGGAACTATGGCAACCTTCTTTTTATCAAAAACCTCTTTAACTCCCATCTTTTCAAATTCCTTTACCGCAACAGGAGTAGTTACATCGTTGCCTAACACTAAATCCAATTTTACATTAATTAGCTGTCCTTGCTTAACTTCATTAAGTCCTGAATGAGCAGCTAGTATTTTTTGTGTCATCGTCATACTCATATTATTTTTCCTCCTTTATATAGTTGTATAAAAAATACTCTATGGAATCTATTAGAGCAATCCAACTGGCCTCGATTATATTTGTAGATACTCCTACAGTCCCCCACACCTTTTTTCCATCTGTAGATTCTATATGAACTCTAACCTTGGCTGCAGTGGCTGTATTTGTATCTAATACCCTAACCTTATAATCTATGAGTCTCATATTCTTAATATAGGGATAGAACACTTCAAGTGCCTTCCTTAGAGCTTTATCTAATGCATTCACAGGTCCTTGTCCTTCTGCTGCTGTTATTTCTTCAATTCCGTCTACTACAATTTTTACAATGGAAGAAGCACTATTTTCTTCCCCCCAATTATCATCACAAATTGCCTTAAATTCTTTTACTCCAAACATCTTTTTATAATTACATAATGTTTTCATAACAATTAATTCAAAGGAAACCTCCGCTCCCTCAAAGGCATAACCTTTATGCTCTAATTCTTTAATCTTATCCATTAGAATCTTAGTTTCCTCAGATTCTTTGGTTATCCACGGAGCTATTTTTTGAATTTTTCTTAGAATAGTACTTCTTCCTGCCACTTCAGACATTGTAAAATTTCTCGAATTACCCACAACTTCAGGGGAAACATGTTCAAAAGACTTTGGATTTTTTTGAACACCATCGATATGCATTCCACCCTTATGGGTAAAAGCACTAGTTCCCACATAAGGATCTCTATCATTTGGCATTATATTTGTAATCTCATATACATATCTCGATAAACTAGTAAGTTCCATTAACTTCTCTTTACTGATACACTGTTTATTCATTTTTAATTGGAGATTTGGTATTATTGTACAAAGATTTGCATTTCCACACCTTTCACCATATCCATTAAAAGTACCTTGAATCTGAAGTGCTCCATTTTGAACAGCCATAATTGAGTTAGCAACTGCCATACCAGAGTCATTATGACAGTGTATACCTATGGGAATCACTATTTTACTTAATACCACTTTTACTATCTTTTCTATTTCCCAAGGCATCAATCCTCCATTTGTATCACAGAGAACTATCCAGTCTGCACCAGCATCTGCTGCTGCATGAAGTGTACTAATTGCATAATATGGATTAGCTTTATATCCATCAAAAAAATGCTCTGCATCAAAAATAACTTCTTTATTTAAGCTCTTCATATAAAGAAGAGTATCTTTAATCATATTTAAATTTTCATCTAGTGTAGTTTTCACTATATCCCTTACATGCAAATCCCAGCTTTTCCCGAAAACTGCAACAGAATTAGTTCCTGCATCTGCAAGTGCCATAACAGTAGCATCATCACTAACTTTAGTCTTGGGCTTTCTTGTATTACCAAAAGCCGTAAGCTTAGTATTTTGCAGCTTCATTTCAGCAGCCTTTTTAAAAAACTCCAAATCCTTTGGAT
>JAYFRK010000207.1:0-3682 GCA_034925975.1 Clostridium sp. | reverse complement strand
TTTGGAAAAGGCTTTATATTAGGTCCTCTTACAATTTCAACTTCCTCTGGATTGTCTGATGGTTTTACAATTAAATTATCATTTATTAAAAATTCTTCTGGCATTTCTATTTCTGGAGCTTTGCCAGATTCTCTTGGATCTGTAATGTAACCAGTTAGCGCTGAAACTGCTGCTATCTCTGGACTTACAAGATAAACTCCTGCTGTTGCTGTTCCACATCTTCCTTCAAAATTTCTATTTATAGTTCTAAGAGATACAGCTCCGTTGGCAGGTGCTTGACCCATTCCTATACATGGTCCACAGCCTGATTCTATTATTCTAGCGCCTGCAGATATCATAGCTGCTAAAGCACCATTTGAAGCAAGCATGTTTAGAACTTGCTTTGATCCTGGTCCAATTACTAGTGATACATCCTCATGAATAGTCTTTCCATCTAATATTTCAGCAACTTTCATCATATCTACATATGAAGAGTTTGTACAACTTCCTATGGTAATCTGATTAACTTTTACCCCTTTGAGCTCAGTAACTTTAACTACATTATCAGGACTATGAGGACATGCTACCAATGGTTCTAATTCACTTAAGTTAATTTGGATTATTTCATCATAAGTGGCATCCTCATCTGGCATTATTTTAACATAATCTTCTTCTCTTCCTTGAGCCTTTAAAAACTCTAAAGTTACCTCATCGCTAGGGAAAATTGAAGTAGTAGCTCCAAGCTCAGCACCCATATTTGTTATTGTAGCTCTTTCTGGAACTGATAGGGTTTTTACACCCTCTCCACCATATTCAAAAATCTTATCAACTCCCCCCTTTACTGTAAGGCGTCTTAAAATTTCTAAAATAATGTCCTTTGCTGAAACCCAAGAATTTAGCTTTCCTTTCAATTCTACTTTTACAACCTTAGGAGTCTTTATATAGTATTCTCCGCCACCCATTGCCACTGCTACATCAAGTCCACCAGCTCCAATCCCAATCATTCCGATTCCACCTGCTGTTGGAGTATGGCTATCTGAGCCTACAAGAGTTTGTCCTGGGACTCCAAATCTTTCCAAATGTACCTGATGACAAATACCATTTCCCGGCTTAGAAAAATAGATTCCATGCTTTTTCGTTACAGTTTGTATATATGCATGATCATCTGCATTTTCAGGACCTGTCTGAAGCATATTATGATCTATATATGCAACTGAACGTTTTGTCTTTACCTTATCAACACCAAGAGCCTCAAATTGCAAATAAGCCATGGTACCTGTAGAATCTTGAGTTAAAGTTTGATCTATCCTAATACCTATTTCGTTACCTTTTTCCATCTTTCCAACTACTAAGTGGTCTTTTAAAATCTTTTCAACAATATTGTACCCCATTCTATTCAACCCCTTTTTAATGAGAATTTTATACTATTTAAAATTTTTAATAACTACATATTTATATTATGAATTTTACTCAAGTTTATCAATCATAAATATAAGTTTTCATAATACTAAAACTGCGTTTATTCAACATTATATCATATTTATACAATCTCAGTAAAGATGCTTGCAATATTCGTCATTAAATAATTCATTTTTCAAAAATTAACTAATGCTCATTAACTGGTTTTTTATAAAATATTTATAGATTCCTATAAGGTCACCTCTTTTAGTACATAATAATATTAATAATTAAAGGGGTGATTTTTTTGTTTGAAAATATTCATGAAAATAATATTTACAAAAATTTATACAATGGCCAGTGGGTAGAGTCTTCAAATATGCCAATTGAAATTTTTTCACCAGTAGATGGTACATTAGTTGGCAAAATTCAATCTATGAATGAAAGGGAAGTAGATGCTTCTATACAGAATTCACATCTAAGCCAATTATCTTGGGGAGAAACACCTATAAATAAACGTTCTGAAATTCTGCATAGAGCAGCAGATATTCTCTCCAATAAAGTTGATTTTTTAGTTTCTATACTTCAAAAGGAAATTGCTAAAGATAAAAAGTCCTCAATATCAGAAATTCAAAGAACAGTAGATTTTATTAGATTTGTTGCTGAAGAGGGTAAGCATTTACATGGTGAAACAGTTAGTTCCGAAAACTTTCCTGGATTTAATAAGAATAAAATTTCATTTGTCACTAGAGTTCCTATAGGTGTTGTATTGGCTATATCACCTTTTAATTATCCTATAAATCTTTCCGCATCTAAAATTGCCCCTGCCTTAATTGCAGGAAATAGCGTTGTCCTAAAACCTCCAACCCAAGGTGCTATATCCACATTGTACCTTGCAGAAATATTTAATGAAGCAGGCATTCCTAAAGGGGTTTTAAATACTGTTACAGGAAAAGGTTCTATAATAGGAGATTATCTAGTAACTCACAAAGATATAAATTTTATAAACTTTACAGGAAGCTCTGATATAGGAAAACACATAGCTGTAGTGGCTGGTATGGTTCCTATGCTGATGGAGCTAGGAGGCAAAGATGCTGCATTAGTCTTAAAAGATGCAGATTTAGAAAAAACAGCTGACAATATAGTATCTGGAGCGTATAGTTATTCTGGTCAAAGATGTACTGCTGTGAAAAGAGTTTTAGTAGAAGAGACAATAGCAGATGAACTTGTACTAGAACTTAAAGAAAGAGTAGAAAAACTCAAAGTTGGAAATCCAGAAGATGAAGTAGATATTACTCCTCTAATAAATAATGAAGCTGCAGATTACGTGGAAGGTTTAATTAAAGATGCTATAGTGAAAGGTGCCACTATGCTTACACCAAGTAAAAGGAAGGGTAATTTAATTTATCCAGTTCTTTTTGATAAAGTTACTACAGATATGAGATTGGCTTGGGAAGAACCATTCGGGCCCGTGCTTCCAATAATTAGAGTAAAAAATATTGATGAAGCTATTGTAATAGCAAATTCATCTCAATACGGACTTCAATCATCTATTTTTACTCGTGATATAAATAAAGCCTTTTATATAGCTAATAAATTGGAAGTAGGTACTGTTCAAATCAATAATAAGACAGAAAGAGGTCCTGATAACTTTCCATTTCTTGGAGTTAAATCTTCTGGGCTTGGAACTCAAGGCGTTAGGTATAGTATAGAGGCAATGAGCCGTCCTAAAGCCATAGTTTTAAATATAGAAAACTGACAATACTCGCTAGTCACTAATCACTAATCACCTAACATTTAGAACTTAAACATTATTTTAGGGACTAGAGACTAGAGATTAGCGATTGTATTTTTACTCTAGTATCCTCAATTCTAATTTGTAGCCTTGTTTTACAGATTTTTAACTATTTCTGCTTTAACTATTTCTGATAAATTTTTTTGTTCTTCTTGAGAAAGCTTTTCCAAATATATCGGCTTTTCAATGGTTAATTTAATTTCTCCTTTTCTAAGCCATCCGTTGTGTTCTTCGAAAATTTTGTAGCTTCCATCAATTGTAATTGGCACTATAGGAACTTTAGCCTTAGTAGCCATCTTTAAGCTACCTTTTTTAAATTCTCCTATATTATGGCTTTTACTTCTTGTCCCTTCTGGAAAAATAACCATAGAATATCCATTTTTTAAATTATTTGCTCCTTCATTTATAGCTTTTAAAGATTCTCTAACATTTTTTCTATCAATAAACACACATCTTATATTCCTCATCCATCTTGAAATTAAAGGTATTTTCGCCATTTCTTTTTTAGCA
>JAYFRK010000478.1:0-2210 GCA_034925975.1 Clostridium sp. | reverse complement strand
CTAAATTGTTCATTATATGATTTACAACTTGGTTTGCCATATCTGCCTTTCCAACATTCATTAATTCCTGTAATTCTATTGTTACTCCTTTTTTATCCATTATCACAATTCCTCCCAATCTGATTAAGGCTTACTTATCCTAATATATTAATTACATAAAATAATTGAAATTCCTCTATTAATTATAATTTTATTAAAATTAATTTTTTTCTACATTATCTCCTTTCATTAAAGATTTTAAACTGTAAACTTTTCTATTGTATCTTCAAGATTCTTTGATAGTTCTGAAAGGTATGTAATTGAAGAAGCTATTTGTTGTATAGCTGCAGTCTGCTCTTCTGTAGCAGATACAACATCTTCTGCACTTGAAGCATTTTCTTCTATTATACTTACAGTATTTTTTATAGAGTTCTCTACTGATGCTGTATCTTTATTAACGGCTTCAACCTTATTGAAAACTTCATTAATCTTAGTTGTTACTTTAGAAACAGAATTTTCTATTGTTTTAAAGGATTCTTCTGTTAATTTGAGAGAGGAAGCTTGATCACTTATGGAATTTTGTGCATCATTCATCTCAGTAACAGCTTTCTCTATATTAACTTGAACATCCTTTATTAAATTACCAATTTGATCTGTTGATTGCTTTGAGAGTTCTGCTAATTTTTTTATTTCATTAGCCACTACTGAAAATCCTCTACCCGCTTCTCCTGCTCTAGATGCTTCTATTGATGCATTAAGGGCTAGAAGATTAACTTGCTTTGTACTTCCATTTATAAATTCTACAACTTGTCCGATTTCAATAGACTTTTTAGATAACTCTGAAATAACCTTGGCAACCCTATAAGATGTTTCTTTACTATTTAGCATTTTGTCACTTTGATATTTAAGATTAATAACCCCATCATTTACGGTTTCTACTGCCTCATTAGCAAGTTGTCTTATATATATTGTATCTTCTGTTATTTCATTTAGTCCTTTTGCAACATTACTTACAAGATCACTACCTTTTCGTGCCAATTCTGTTTGCTCTTCAGCTCCTGCAGCCATGTTTGAAATATTTTCGGTAACTTGCTCAGAAGCATTGCTAACCTCTTCTGAAGATTTCATTATCTGATCAGATGATGAAGCTACTGTTATGCTTGTATGTTTTGCATGAGAGATTGATCCTCTAATTTCTTCAATAAAACTATTGAATTGCTCAGTCAATTGCCCTAACTCATCCTTTTTATATACTTCCCCTTTTACAGTGAGGTCTCCACTTTCTGCTCTTTTCATTAATCTCTTAAATTGTTCAATAAACTTTGTAATATCTTTATATGTTGATAGAATCATAAATGTAAGAAATAAAATCACCAAAATGCTAATAATCATTATACAAATTAGAGTTTTTCTAAAGTTATGTAAATCTATTTTAGATTGATTTAACATACTTTCTGTTTCTAGTTTTGATTTTTCCTGTATTTGATTTACTAATAAATCTATTTGGTCTGTCGGAGCTCTATCAATACCTTTAACTAATGTATCTACTACTTTATAACTTCCAATATTATTAGGATCGTAGCTTTTGATTGCCTTTGTATATTTATCATACAACTCTTTGTGGGAAATTATTAATTTTTCAATTAAAGAAGTGTCCATATTACTTTTTATTAGGTCTTCTTTAAGATTGGCTAATTCTGCCTGTACATTTTCATTTCCTTTTGAAAATTCAGTATAATATTTTTTAAAAGATTCTGGATCATTTCCTCTTAACAGTGTATTTTTCCATTCTTGAACCTGTTTCTTAAAATCTACTTGAATTTTTCTTGCATCATCAACTAAATAAATAAAATTAACAGTATTGCTTAGTCTATTATCATATTTCTTACTAATATTATTAAGAGAAATCCATGAGAAAAGTCCAATGCCTAATGTAAGTAATACAGCAATACCTACTAGCATATATAATCTAATTCCTATTCCCTTATTATTCTTCATAGCTTAAACCTCCCTTATAGTCAAAATGTTTAAATCTATAGCCAATTACAATTTTACCTACCCGAAAATTATACCATTTATATGTCCAACTATAAACAGTTCCGGTAAATTATATAGGTTACCATATTCAATTTTCTATGTACTGCTGTAATTTATATAATTATTAAGCAAAAAGGTTAAATGGATTTTAATTGTCCATTTAACCTTATATTTTCTTTATACAAACAGCTGCA